>NZ_FRDN01000033.1 GCF_900143285.1 Desulfitobacterium chlororespirans DSM 11544 | reverse complement strand
TTTGGTGACCCATACGGGATTCGAACCCGTGTTACCGCCGTGAAAGGGCGGTGTCTTAGGCCGCTTGACCAATGGGCCGTTTTCGCGGAACATTTGTTAGTATATCCGAATCGAACATAAATGTCAACACGTTTATTTAAAATTCTCTTTATCAGCAACTGAGCCTTGTTTTACAGCCTTAATTATAGCAAAATCGGGCGGCGCATTTCATCCCACATGCCCGGAATGTCCATCATGTCATCATAAATAGGTTCGCAGTGTGTAACACTAAGAATTAAATTCATTTTCCCAGTCAAAGTTTCCGGATTCCTCTAAACTCTTAGGCCAATGGCAACACCATTCCGGCACATCAGGAGTTTCCACTCTGTCAAGGCTTGGTGTGTACGGCTTTATATCCAGTACAGGTGAGTTGTCGTTGGCATCAATATAGCCAATTTGAATAACACCGTCTTCATAATCAATAGTGATAATTTGAACCGCCGTTAAGGCTATCGGATTGGGGCGGAAAGGAGATCTTGTGGCGAAAATGCCCATTATTGCCGGGGCCTTTTTGTACGGCTGTTCTGCTATAAGAATGTTTCTCATTTCCTCATTGTCGAAATCGCTAAGCCACCAAAGGACATTGAGATGGCTAAAACCGTTTAACGCTTGCAAAGCAGGAATATATTCCTGCTCAAGTTTGATAAACATTCCATCCTCATTTACGCTGATTTTGCCAATAGGCTTAACTTTAAAATTTTGCATAACTTCATCCTCCATATAATTTTTATTGGCTTGTAAAGCCAGTTTAGACCCTCACATCATGTGAGAGTCAATGGCAAAAAAGCGCCTTGCCCAAAAAATGCAAAACGCTTTTATCTATATTTTTATTAGGGGGATTTGTATTTCAGTCAAGTATTTATCGGGTGTTTCTTCATTCCAAGGCCCACGATGAACAATTTGCCTGCTTTGTCCCGTCATTCTATATTGACTGTGTTCCCCTAACCATTCCGCTAAAGAAAGATATGCTCCCGCAATATTTTCAAACGGGCCACAAACCATAGTACATGCCATAATTGGTACAGGTTCGATATTCCGGTATGTAAAAGCGTTCATATCTTTTCCCATTCGAGCCACAGGAGCGCATACTTCAATATCAACATTCTTTTCCCTATAATCCGTGTCGTGGTAAATGGTAAAAGTGTTATCTAAAATGGGTATATCATTTTCATTAGCAAAAGCCGACATTTCTTTCCACAATAAACCTTCAGCGTAATAATCGGAAACAATCCGCCTCAAAGAAAACACCTGATAACTGGGAATGGACTTAATTGAAACATTGTAATGTATCGCTATCTTTTCCTGCCGAATATCTCTTTTTGCCAGTTCAATTTTAGATAGCTTATCCTGGGCAGATTTAATTGTGTTTTCAATGTCCAGACGTTTATTGTCAAGCAGGTTAGTAATAAATCCGTCATTCCACCTATCCAGAGCAACCCCAATCTCCGAAACATTAAAGCCTAAATCCCGCAGAAATAGAATCTTATTCAATAGAGAAATTTGTTTAGCTGAATATAGTCTGTAATTTGTAAATTTATCAATTTCCGCAGGTTTTAGCAAGCCTGTTTCATCATAATAGCGGAGCATACGAATTGATACTTGTGTCAGTTTGGAAAATTCGCCTATCTTAAACATATACACCACCTCCATATTGATTGATATTATACTGCCCTCTGCCAGCATCTATCGTATTGTTCTGGTCTTGGTCTTGGTTAGTGCTTTCCTCATATCCCCTGCCCCCTGCGCATTGCTCATTGCGTCCACTTTAGAAGCTTTACCCCCAAACCCATACTTCCTGACTTAGTACAAAAAACCGTACTGAGATCAGTACGGTTTAATCTGTCTATGGAGCGGGTGATGGGAATCGAACCCACGTAGCTAGCTTGGAAGGCTAGTGCTCTACCATTGAGCTACACCCGCAGGTGTGGTAGCAG
>NZ_FRDN01000032.1 GCF_900143285.1 Desulfitobacterium chlororespirans DSM 11544 | reverse complement strand
TAGTAGTGCTAACATAAATGTTGACCACAAAAATAGGGTTTGCTAACCAAAAAGTTGACCACCTCCAGAGCCTAATTCTGTATGATTGGAGTTGCTGAGACAACAATCGTACAGGGGGAAGGACATGCTAGAGATGGTCGATAAAGAGTATATCAGAAAGAAGCATTTCGTTGAAGGGTGGTCCATCCGAAAGATTAGCCGTAACTTGAAAGTGGCCCGGCAGACCATACGTAAAGCCCTCAATGATTCCCATATTCCTCACTATCAACTGACTAAAGAAAAGCCCTCGCCCGTTTTAGATCCCTATAAAGAAATTATCCGCGAGTGGTTAAAGCAGGATGAATCAGCACCTCCTAAGCAAAGACATACGGCGCGAAAAATCTACGATCGCCTGAAGGAAGACCATGGTTTTACCGGGGGAGAATCCACCGTCAGGACCTTTGTTCAAAGAGAGAAGAGGCAACACGTTGAAATGTTTGTCCCCTTGACGGCGGATTGGGGAGAACAAGCCCAGGTGGACTGGGGCAGAGCAAAAGTATACATCCAGGGGCACTATACGGAAGTCTGCCTGTTCTGCCTGAGACTTAAAGCGAGCCTTATCCCCTTTGTCTGGGCATCGCCGACGGAAAAACTGGAAGCCTTCCTTGAGGGACATAAACGAGCCTTTGAGTGGTTAGGCGGCGTTCCGTCAAGCCTGGTCTATGACAATCCCAAAACCGCGGTCACAAAGATTCTTAAAGGTCCTCATCGTCAAGAACATACGGTCTTCTCCAGTCTCCGGGCTCATTACTTATTTGACAGTGACTTTTGTAACCCGGCCAGTGGCAACGAAAAAGGGACGGTTGAGAACCTCGTTAAATTTGTGCGACGTAGCGCGATGGTTCCCGTTCCACACGTTCATTCCCTCGACGAACTCAATGAGCAACTCCTTCATTGGTGTGAGAAGCAACGGAGAATCCGGAGCAAAGAATGGGAGCAAGAACGTCAAGGACTTAGGGCCCTGCCTTCTGTCCCGTTTCCCTGTTCGCGAACTCATATGGTTTCCACCAGCCGGCTGCTCCTTTTTCAACTGGATCGCAACACGTACTCCGTACCGGTCGCTTACGGGAATCGTCACCTTCGCGTGGAAGCTTTTGTGGACCGAATTGAAGTGTATGACGCCTCAAAGTTGGTTACCGTCCATGAGCGATCTTACAGCCGCGGCGAGAAGGTGATGAAGCTTGAGCATTATTTACCCCTCATTCAAACCAAACCCCGATCAGCTAAAAATGCTCTAGTGGTCCGAAAGCTTCCGGAAGTGTATCAAAAGCTGAGAGTTCGAATGTGTAGTAACGACCCGGAAGGATACCGTGAATTTGCCAAGATCCTGCTACTTCATCTTGAGTACCGCTTTGAAGATGTCCTCGCGGCCGTGGAAGAAGGACTTCTGCATCATTCTCCCAGCCAAGAGTCGATCCGACAGATTCTCATGGTACACGCTTCAACGCCCAAGGTTTCCCTTAGGGAAACGAAGTCACCCCTGGCCCGTTTAGAGGTTCCAGTGGACACACCCTCTAAATATGATCACCTGATGGGAGGGGCGAACCATGACGGAGTTGCTTGACGCGAAGGAAGCAGTGATTGATATTTACTGCAAACAGCTTAAACTTCCTGGACTAAAAGCCCACTTTAGGGATCTCGCCCGGGATGCCATGGCTCAGAATCAAACACCGACTTCCTTCTTAGCGGCAGTCTTGGCGAAAGAAGTGGAGGTTCGTACCCAGAAACGATTAGCCTCACGATTAAAACAATCCCGAATTCAAGAGATGAAGACCATCGAAGGATTTGACTTCATGAGTATTCCTAAAGTCCCCAAGACCAAGATTGTTTCTCTGGCTGAATGCCGATTTATTGAACAACGAGAGAATCTGATTTGTGTCGGGCAATCCGGCACGGGAAAATCCCATATTGCTACAGCCATCGGCATTTCTGCGATTCAACAAGGGTATAGGGTTCGTTTCATCAAAGTGAGTGATCTCATTCAAGAGCTATTAAAAGCAGAGAGTGAGTATCGATTACCGCGTTACCTCAAGACCTGGAACAAATTTGATCTCGTGATTCTCGATGAACTGGGCTACATTAATCTGGGCGCGGGCAGTCCTTTGCTTTTCCAGTTCTGCTCAGAACGCTATGAACGTGGCAGCCTGATCATAACCACAAACCTGGAATTTGGCCGTTGGGGGGAGGTATTTGGCGACAATGCACTAACCGTAGCTTTACTGGATCGGATAACCCATCATGCCCATGTTATTCCGTTCATAGGTGAATCCTACCGGTTTAAGCAGAGCAAGGGAAACAAAATTAACGATTAATTAACTGAAGTAACCGCCTGGAGGGTGGTCAATTTTTTGGCTGTCACGGTGGTAAACTTTTTGATTGACACTACTA
>NZ_FRDN01000031.1 GCF_900143285.1 Desulfitobacterium chlororespirans DSM 11544 | reverse complement strand
TTCTCGATGAACTGGGCTACATTAATCTGGGCGCGGGCAGTCCTTTGCTTTTCCAGTTCTGCTCAGAACGCTATGAACGTGGCAGCCTGATCATAACCACAAACCTGGAATTTGGCCGTTGGGGGGAGGTATTTGGCGACAATGCACTAACCGTAGCTTTACTGGATCGGATAACCCATCATGCCCATGTTATTCCGTTCATAGGTGAATCCTACCGGTTTAAGCAGAGCAAGGGAAACAAAATTAACGATTAATTAACTGAAGTAACCGCCTGGAGGGTGGTCAATTTTTTGGCTGTCACGGTGGTAAACTTTTTGATTGACACTACTAACAGATCAAGGAACTGGTTCGGGGCAGTGTAGAGAAGAACATTACTTAGAAACAAAAGGCACCAGAACTTTTGTCCCTGTGTGCCCCTTGCTTTCGTCAATGAATTTCATATTTTGAATCGTAACGAAGGTGCGACTCCCTACAGTATAGGAAAAACTGCCGATGCTATCTCTAAAATTACAAGGTAAAAAATCAGGTGTCAAATACCCCAAAATAACTAATGCCATGCGGGTTTGACCGCATGGCATCTTTTATTACCTAAAATTTTGAGGCGTTAGGTAATAAAAGATGCCTTATTCTTGAACAATTATATTGCCGCCCGTAAATATTTTTTCTACACATCTTCTCCAAGCTTCAGGAACGCTATTCCAATCAGTCCACGTTTCAGAAATGTGCTTATATGCCTTAAATGGTTTATCTGCGGTAGGTACTGTGTATCCCAATACATCTTCAATGCAGTTTTGCAAAACAATTAATTGCTCATCGCTATTTAAAGTTTGTCGTATTGGTTCATTAAACTTTTCCGCTCCGGCTATACCAAAATCGCCATCGTGTATTACATAAATATTTATAGACATGGATTTTAAATACTTAACTAAAGCAATAATTGTGGCTTTTCCGCGTGCTCGTATTATATGCCAATCCGACAAGATATTTGTTTTTAAATTAGTTGGCATTTTGTTAAATGTTTCAGTTAACACTACTTGTTCGGTGTCACCCTCAACTATAAGGACCTTTTTTACAAAAAAACTTTTAGCTATAGTGTCATCAACCTTAAGTATCATTTTTATGTAGTCTTTTAATTCTCTTGCAACTTTTGGTATTCTTCTGTCACATTAAAAGGTACTGAGCTAACGATTTCCACTTGCCCATCATCCAAAATATCATCTTTTTTGGTAGCGCATAAGTTATTCAACACCTGAGCGGGCTTTTTACTAATGTCAATCATATATGGCGAATGTGTTGTACATACAATTTGATTGTTTCCGCTCTCTGCCAAATTATAAATTGTGTCTCGCATTTTATTAATTGCGTTGGGATGTAGATAGATTTCCGGTTCCCCTCTTTGGTGGCAGAACCAATTAGGCGCTCAGGTTGCTCTCCAGCATTTCCTTATCCTCCATAATTGGCAAGAGCCAACTATAGTCTAACCAAATAAACTTTGATGTAGAATTTCCATTTACACAAAATAATTTACATTCCCTTAGGCAAGAAAAAATGCATATCATAATTTGTAAATAGGAGCGCTTAAATGCATTAATTCCTACCTCTTCTTCAAGAATCGTTGTTTCAAAACACTCTTTAAACACAGAGAATTTATTATTGTGCGTTATATGTGATGGTGTTATCCCTGTTTGAACCAGAATCCTGCAATTTTCATATTGACCTAATGTCAAATGTGATATTGGATGAGTTATTGGTTTGCGGTATTTTCTTGGGGAAAGTCTTGGGCCTCATATTCTATCTGCAGCAAAGACAGCCAATTAAGCCGCCCTTGGACTTGCTATTATTCGTATTCATCTTCATCCTCGATCGAATCATGTTCCAAAATCCGGTAGTTTTCAATAATTCCATTACAGTATTTATGAAGCTGGGGAATATCTCGAGTTACCGTTTCCCATAAAGTCCTAGTATTAACACTTTCGTATTGATGAGCCACAATATTTCTTAAACCCTTAATATTCTTCCATGGCATCTCATTGTATCGTTGCTTAAAATCTTCTGAAAGATGACCAGATAATTCACCGATCTGCAAAAGGCATAGTGATATAGCATTTCTATAAATTGAGTTTGTACTGAACTCTTCAAAAGAATCTTCAAAGAATGATTGTGTATGTTTAACCTCAGAACAATATCCGATTATCCTCTCTAAGATATCAATATTTCTCTCCTTATTGCTCATATAAAAGGATCTCCTCCTCCCCAATCCTTTTCAGAAATTTCTCGCTCAATCCTTCCGTTTCTACCACATCAACCGATAAATTCAAACGTTCCTCAAGGTCCAGCTTAAACCCTGACAGTTCAAACAATCCCTTAATTTCACCTTTATCAATCCGTAAATCAACATCACTACCGGGTTTAGCCTCACATCTTGCATAAGAACCAAAAAGGACAACCCGTTCCACACCATACTGTCTAGCAACGTCGGATACAATTGCCCTGATATCCTCAATCTTATAGCATTGTGCTAACACAACCGCTCATCCTTTCTACAACCTCACCCAAAACCCATTCTATGGAAATAGTATACCATAAATCATTGAACACTTCCTACAAATATTAGGGGTTATTTCTTTCTTTGTACCATTTGATTTAGATCCGAGAATACCAACAAATTATATATCACCCTACAATTAAATATCACTTAAATCCCGCAATAAAATATCATATACATCCTGAAGCACCAGAGTCTCAAGTGTTTCAGGATTTTAAACCCTCATAGCATGTCAACACTATATACTTTGGGGATGGAGCAGCGCAAAGTCTTATGTCATCTAGGTTTACGTTTGTATATGGTAAATCTTTGCGAGATTTAGGATATCAAAGAACTCTTTTCTTAAAATAAAACAAAATAGGCAACAGTTGTCAGCGTCAACTGTTGCTATATGTATTCAAATATTGAAATATCCGGAATTTCAGTTAATAAAAGCTGACATTCTTAATAATGATCGTCATAATTTGGATGAGGAACTTCTGCTTTATTTCCGTGGAACATCATATACTGTTGATTTGCCGGGAACATCTTGAAATATAAAGCCAAATTTTTGTTGTGTCCAAACCAAAAATAGACTCTCGTTTTGTCCACATTCAGGACAATGAATTGAGGAACTATCGTGTCTATCTCTCTCCCAAGTACAGATTATAAAGTGCAAACCACATTTTAAACATTTAACTTTCTTTTGAGTATAAGTCGCCGTAGTTTGAACTAGTTTAGAAACAAGTTTTTCACCCTTTTCAGTTATTTCAAGTTCATTCCCTTTTGATTGAATTAACCCTCTAGCTAATAGTTCTATGATAGATTTTGGATATTGCCCTACCTGTCTTTCTTTGGGAAATAGCTGCTGACTTCCGATACTAAGTACACATAAATCGCTATTTGATATTTCACCGATGGTTGGTACTTTGCTGATAAATATAGGCGATCTTTCACAAAGCATAATAGAAAGTAGCTCTATTGCCTCATCACTCAGATTATCTTCATCTTTATTATTCCTAAGAGTATATGCAAGTAATGAAGATACTACTTCAAGTTCATTCCTAGTCATCGGCTTAGTAGCAGGTAGCTTACCACAAGCTACCATATCATATACATTATCTCTACATTTTTTCAATTCTTTTTCGGTAAATTTGCGAGTCATATGAGGTATTGTATGAATATCGGAGTGACACTGAATACATATAGGCATTAAATTATCAAAGTCATTTGTTCCACCATCACTTTGCTCTCTAATATGATGCACCTGAATTTTTAGCGGCAAAAAGTTCCTGCACACGCAACAATGCCTTGCAGATTTTGATAGGACTTCTGATGCTATTTCATCCGATATCGTCATACCATTTCCTCCATTCCTATATTTAAGATCAATTTAGCCTTTGTTTTCCTCTTGGATCTTATAACAGGTGTTATGACGATCCAAAAATCGGCTTTTCCTTATTTGCCCATATCAAATTAACTATTTTGGTATAACTCTCATAGTTATCGGCCATTTCTTCGTTAAACCAATTTGCAAAAACTGTATGTATCTCATCCGCTAATTGATGTGCAAACTGCGACTTACATATCAATTATTTATTTCAGGATCACACTCATCATCAGGTGATTTATCTCTCTTAGGCCGATGGGATCAACCTCATTCCCTTCCTAAGTTCAAGAAACTACGGCGTATACACAACATTGTCATTGATTGAAATCTTTTCTTCTAATATTTTTTAAATTGGATAATAGACATTATAACGGATTGGCTAATGCTCGTGTCAGGTCAAATTCGGCCTTGAGCGTCAATTTACCTATTTTTGATTACCATCTCCTAATTTAATTTTACCATTTTACTCTAAACCCAAACCTTCTTTTCTTCAAATTGCTTTGTTTTATTTATTAGGTAGTCTTTTTCTCTGCATTCTAGATTAGCTTCAATGAGCCATTGCACATGCTAAGTTCCTTTGCTAAACGCCCATACATAGAAACGTCACTCTTCAATTCGTCTCCGCATATCCTTTCTAAAATCCTTTAGAGTCTGATATGAATAGGATACCAACAGAATTTCATCCTAACATGCAAAAAAGCCTTGAGTCGTACAACTTAATGTACCTCAAGGCTTTCATTATGTATCTCCACCAAAATTCGAGGGTTTTGATTGGTGGAGGCGAGGGGAATTGCACCCCTGTATCGAAGAGCTGCCACAAAAGCGTCTACGCGTGTATCCTTCTCTTTAAACTTCGCCTCATGGGCTCCAGAAGGCAGGATCCTTCCGAGGCTATCTCGATAATCTTAGCTAATGACTCCGAGAATTGTCATTAGAGCGGTCCTACTAATTTGACACCCTGACCCTTCATCGTAGGCTAAGAAGGCAGGATGCTAGCAGCAATTAAGCTGCTAGAGCGTAATTATCGTTGTTAACTATTAAGGTCCACCGTTTAACGAGACCAGGTGGAATCTCGACGCGCAACTCTTGCCACCGCTTCCCCGAGCGAGTCTAAAACGCCCCCTTGTGTTGTTTTACAATACATAGTATATCATTTTTTTGCATAAAAGATAGCGGTACATCTTAGTTTTCCAGCTTTTCTTTAGATATTTTTGATAATAATTCCAAAGAATCATCTTTGCCAAAGGTAATATTCCGGCCTGAGTGTTTGGCCTTATAGAGATTTTCATCGGCACGTTTCAGGAGGTCCTCTATAGTGGAGTCTTCAAGAGTCATTTCCGCAATGCCCAGACTAATACTTACATGTACCGTTATATCCTCAAATTGCAGGGCAACATCATTTGTAACTTGACGCAATCGCTCCGCAACAGCATGACATTTTTGAATGGAGGTTTCCGGAAAGAGCAATACGAATTCATCCCCGCCCAGACGGCCGAAAAAATCAATATCCCGGATCTCTGCTTTGATTTTTTTGGTTAGTTCAACAAGTAATTTATCACCGATAGGGTGACCGCAGGTATCGTTAACCTCTTTAAAATGGTCAATATCAAAGACAATAACTGAAAAAGGGTGATTTAATCTTCGTGAACGTATCATCTCATTATTGCCAAGCTCGTTAAGTTTGAGACGATTGCTTATTCCGGTCAGTGGATCCGTTGTTGCCAGATCTTCTAATTCCTTTTGGGATTCAAACAGTTCCTGGGCTAATCTCTGGCTATTGAGCATCAGGAAGGCCATCGCCACGATGACGTCCATGATATGCTCTGTAAAAGCAAGCGTAATATTAATAAATACCGGTTGAAGAGCGTTGCGGGCTGAAGGATCCAAGAACCAGACAATATTGCGAACTACTAAAACAATACCACAAAAAACGTGGGATATGGAGATAATCCATGGTGTTAATCTGTGAGAGATCGTCCCTCCTTTAAGAATACCAATAGCAATGCATCCTCCATAATAGATAAGCCAGATCGTCAGGAAGAGCAGGCGCATTAGGGGGTTATCATCCACATAGGTAAAATAAATTAAGATGATGAAAATAGTAAGCAAAGATACTATATTTTTCTTCTTTGTCGCAACGGCTTGGCCGGTAAAAGCTCTGACCCCTTCATAACGAATCATTATAGCGAGTACGGCTGCGATATTACCCACGATTATGGATACAAAAACAGGTAAGATAGGTCTGGCTGCAGTGAGAACATACAATGTTGCGGCAACTACATTAGACATAGCCCAATAGCCGAATCCCGGATAGGTTTTTTGGGTCTTCCAGTAGATTAGCATCGATATGGCAATGACAAAATGAACAGATATCGTCATGATAAATAAGGTCTGCAAGTCAATCATCAGCATCATCCTTTGGTTAATGGATTAGCTAGCCTATGGGTGTGAATCTATTTCAGTGTAAATGGAATAATCATCCAGATAATTGGCAATACTATTATTGCGGCATAACTAGGGCCACGCTGAGGAGCGACCCAACGCCTGTCGCAGCTTATACGATGAACGGTGGAGATGTCTTCCGCCGTTTTTTGTTCATCGGTAAGCTTCAAGCGGATAAACCTCGGGAGTTTGAGGGCAGCGCCCTCAAGACCTTACGCTGTCAGCCTGTCTGCAAAGAAGATCATCATTTGGCTGTAGGCCATGGGCCAGT
>NZ_FRDN01000030.1 GCF_900143285.1 Desulfitobacterium chlororespirans DSM 11544 | reverse complement strand
GATACAGGAGCCACAGGAGCAACCGGGGCCACAGGTGAGACCGGAGCAACCGGGGCTACTGGCGGCGGAGCCGTTATTCCATTCTCATCGGGAGCGCCCCTGGCAGTCACCACTCTTGCGGGTGGACTCGTAGGTCTGCCTGGATTGATCGGATTCGGGTCCTCCACCCAATCATTGACGATTCTGGGTGCCACTATTGACCTCAGCGGCCAGACCAACTATGCATTTTCCATGCCACGGGACGGCGTGATCACGTCACTGGCCGCATATCTCAGTGCAACAGCTGCGCTGGCGTTGCTTGCCCCCTTGACCTACACCGTTCAGCTGTACAGCTCACCGTCTCCGGATGATGTTTTCAGCCCCGTGCCAGGAGCTGTGGTCGATATTACAATTACCGGCACGATTGCTGTTGGGGATACCTTCAATGGAATTGCGACGGGTCTGAGCATCCCGGTCACCGGGCAAACGCGTCTGCTTCTCGTGGCCAGCGTCACTGGAGGTGGCCTTGTAGCAGGAGGAACGGTTGCGGGATATGTCAGCGCGGGCCTTGGCATAGAATAAAATCAGATAGTTATGCTTTTTCACATCGGCAGTCGGAGCTCAATTGAGTCTGCTTAAACTTGACTAAGACGCTGACAGTGGTAGAAAAGGGAATCCAATAAGCGGATTCCCTTTTTATCCAAAAGAAGATTTTATCATTAGGGGAGGAGAAATATGCCTGAAAACCCTATTTCTATCAGCTTGTGCATGATCGTGCGTAATGAGGAAAAGACAATTGCGCGCTGTTTAGATTCTTTATGCGATATTGCCGACGAAATCATTATTGTGGACACAGGTTCTACAGATCGTACTAAGGAAATTGTCGCCAGGTATACGGATAAAATTTTCGACTTTGTTTGGATCGATGATTTTGCGGCAGCTCGGAATTATGCCTTTAGCCTTGGGACCAAAGAATATCTTCTCTGGTTGGATGCAGATGATGTCATCTTAGAGCCGGACTGCCTCAAATTTCATGATTTAAAGAAGAACTTGGACCCTTCCATTGATGTGGTCAATATGCATTACATGCTGGCTTTTGACTCATCAGAAAATCCAACGTTCACGCTGAGAAGGAATCGGTTAGTTCGGCGAGGCAAGAATTTTCGCTGGAAAGGGGCAGTTCATGAGTATCTAGAGGTCAGCGGCAATATTATGAATAGCGATATTGCCATAGCTCATAAATCAGAGGAGCATGATTCTGAGCGCAATTTGCGCATTTATGAAAAGCGTTTGGAACAAGGGGAAGAATTCACACCAAGGGATCTTTATTATTTTGCCAACGAACTTTATGACCATAAGCAATATGAAAAGGCTGTCGAGTATTATGAAAAGTTCCTTAATACGGGGAAGGGATGGGTAGAAGATGATATCTCGGCTTGCGGAAAACTAGCCGATATCTATAAAATACTGGGAGATTCGGCCAAGGCCCAGGCCTACCTCTATAAATCTTTTGATTATGATACCCCCAGAGCAGAATTTTGCTGCCGAATTGGTTTTAATCACTTAAATGCAGGGAAATACCAGCAAGCGATTTTCTGGTATAAACTGGCGTCAGAACTTGAAAGGCCGACGAACAGTTGGGGACCTAAAAGTGAAGCCTGTTGGACCTATTTACCTCATCTGCAGCTTTGTGTTTGCTATGATCGGCTGGGTATGCACGATCTTGCTTATAAGCACAACGAAATCGCCAGAGATTATCGTCCGGACAACCCTCAAATTCTTCATAATAAAAAATATTTAGAGGGAGTATTAGGTTTGAGGGGATAGGGAAGAATGGGCCATTATTAAGCTACCAGAGGGCATTGCTAGGCTATTTATTTAAAGTAGCCGACGATGCTCTTTTTTCGTATCTTAAACTAACCTATCCTCATAAAAAAGGGGCCGACTTGTCGGGCAGCCCCTTAAGGTCAAAACCATTGGCTCAGAGAGCCAACAAAAAGGCCTCCACCTGATCAGCAGTGCGTTGCCAGGTCCAGGCTTGGGCAAAGGCATACCCCGCAGAGGCCAGACGTTGGCGTTCTCCATCTTGGGTTAGAAGCAGGTGAAGTGCTTGTTGAAGCTGATTAATGTCACTGGGGGGAACAACCAGGCAGTTTTCGCCATTATGAGCATAATCCCGGCTTCCCCCACAATCTGTAGTGATGACTGCTGTCCCGCAGGCCATGGCCTCAAGGGGAGGTAAACCGAAGGCTTCAAAGTAAGAATTGTAGACAAAAAGATCAGCTTCACCGTAGAGGGCGGCCATTTCTTGGTCGCTGGCAGCATAGACAGTACGGCAGGGGAGTGAACCTGTAAGCTGCGTCGCTTCAGTAAGGGTTACAGTAACTTCAAAATCAAGACCCTTCAAAAGTGAGAGGGCATTGAAAAAATCCTCTCCGCCTTTCCAGATATACCCTAAAGCAGGATTGCGCAGGATATAAAAAATATTTTTACGACCTGTTTGGGAAGAGCGCTTGGGACAAGGGTGGAAAATATGGTGATCCACACCACAGGAAATGACGGTGCTGTTCCTGCCGGTTTCTTGGAGGATCAGCTGACGATGCCATTGGGAGATACTTAAGATCGGCGCATCAATGAGATAGCTTTGTTTGGCTGATTCAGTGTCAGGAACCCACAGAGGTTCATAGCCAAGACTTAGGCGAACAACCTTTCCTTTTTGAGAAGCCCATGCCGCTCCAACGGTGGTATAGAAGTTGGGTAGGATAAAATCGCCATAGGGAATATTGGCCGGGCTTAATTCGGGCACACGGGTTAATTTCGCACGCAGGGGCCAGACCTGGGCCCCTTTACTGGGCATGATAACTTCAACTTCATGTCCCTTATCCGTGAGGGCATTAGCCAGGTGATACAGGAAACGAGCTCCTCCGCCCATCTCAAGGCTCATTACCGGTAAAATGATTTTCATCTTGGGTCCTCCTTAGTTTAAGTGGTAAAGACGAAGGGAGAAATTTGGGGCAGATTGAATCTGAGTGAATACCATATAAAGTAAGCTCTATAGACAAGTAGACCAGCCATCGATGCAGTTTGTTGCAACCAGCGATCATTGTTGACAACAAAGTAAAGGAAAAAAGCACGGGAAGGATGTTTGGAATGTCGGTAAAAATTGTTCACAACAAAAATTTTTTGGAAATGATAAGGGAACTCATGAAGGATACTCAGTCCGTATTAGATATTGGCTGCGGAATCGGTGCAACGCTGAAGGAGTTTCCTTGCCCCATTAAGATTGGTGTAGATGCACATGGCCCCTATCTTGAGAAAGCCAGGCTGAATACTTCCTTTTTACCCATAAAGTATGATGCCCGGCGCATTGGGGAACTCTTTCTGGCCAAATCTGTGGATTGCGTCTCCATGATCGATGTGATCGAGCACATGGAAAAAGGTGTGGGGTATGAAGTTTTGGCACAAGCGGAAAGAATTGCTGCGAAAAAAGTCATTGTCTTCACCCCCCGGGGTTTCTTTAAGCAAAAAGCAGAGGATCACTACGGTTTAGGTGGGGAAAGCTTTCAAGAGCATCGCTCCGGTTGGGAAGTAGAGGATTTTACCCAGAGGGGCTATCAGGTTGTAGTTTTCAGTCAGTTTCATGACCAGAGTAACCTGGCCTTTGTAGAGTCTTACGGGAAGGATGCTAAGCCCATTGATGCTTTATTGGCATGGAAAGAGCTCCGTTAAGTCTCCCCATTAATTGCGGCTAAGCTGAAAGAGAAATTGCTCCAGGCGATCCGCAGAGTGTCGCCAAGTCCAGGCCTGGGCAGTATGCTGTCCGGCTTGGGCCAGACGCTGACGTTCCTGTGCTTGAGTCAGGAGATGAAGCAGAGCCTGGGAGAGCTGCTCAATATCGCTGGGGGGAACGACAAGACAGTTCTCCCCATTTTTTGCATAATCACGATTTCCACCATTGTCTGTGGTAACCACGGCAGTACCACAAGCCATGGCTTCCAGTGGGGGCATGGCAAAAGCTTCAAAATATGAGGTGGAAACAAAAATATCTGCCTGGGCGTAGAAAAGTGCCAACTCCGCATCTGTCGTCGCCACGATTGGCTGGTAGGGGACAGGGGATGAGTAAGCCGCTCCTTCCGGTGCTACTACCTGGAGGGTAAAGTGGGGAAAACTTTGGGCAGTGATCCGGATGGCCTCCCAAAAATCATCGCTCCCTTTCCAAGTGTAGCCGTGCTCTTTGGAACGAAGGATATAGGCAATGGTAGGCTCCGTGCTGGCCATAAGGGATTTTTTAGGGTGGGGGTGGAAAAGACTGAGATCGACACCACCCGGTATGATAGTACTGTCCCGGCCGGTTTCCTGGCGAATAATCTGCCTATGCCACTGGGATATAGAAAGGATGGGAGCATCAATATGATAGGTGGCTAAGGCATTTTCCTTTTCCTTGACCCATAGGGGTTCATAGCCGAGGCTAAGGCGAACTACCCGGCCCTTTTGGGCCCCCCAGGCGGGGAAGACCGTTGGCCAGAAATTAGGCAGAATAAAATCGCCGGCAGGGATAGTGGCTGGTGTCAGCTCCCTGACCCGGGTGATCTGGGTACGAAGAGGCCAGGCCACTACAGCGTGCTCCGGCAGAACCACTTCCACGTGATGCCCTTTAGCTACCATTTCGTTGGCAATTTGATAGATAAAACGGGTCCCCCCGGTCTCCAAACTCAATACAGGAATAACTAATTTCATAGTTCAATCCTCCTTCACCCTTTAGTGTATGTCATAAGAGTTGACGAGGTGGCAAAAACAGTGTCAAGAAGAGACGTAATTCCATAACATGTAATATGACCTTTAGGGGAAGGATGACTAAATATGAAAATTGCTGTCGTAGGATTAGGTAATATAGGTTTTAATCTCTTTTCGTATATTAATAAGAAATACCCAAATTCCGTAGTTGGAGTGGATATTGATGCCGACCGAGTCAATGATTTACGCAGTCAGGGTTATCGAGTGACCACAGATTATCGGGCACTGACGGGCATCGATATCTGGTTGTTGGCGCCGTCCACTGGTGACCAAGGCGAAAATCTCTTCGCTGCTTTAGGAGAAATGATCATTTGTCCTGGAGCATTAATTTCCATTGAATCCACTTTACCGCCAGGGACCATGGAACTCGTCCGCAAGTATCTGGAAGGCAAAGGCTATCGCTGCGGACACGATGTTTATTTAATTCATGTGCCTCATCGGGTTATGTTTGGGGTCGATGAGACAGTCTGTGACACACCAAGAGTCATGGGTGCTTTTACCCAGGCCTGCCGGGACAAGGGGAGACAGTTCTATGAACCTTTGGTACCGCAGCTTGTGGAAGTAGAGGATGTTCGGATTGCCGAACTATCTAAAGTGGTCGAAAATGTTAAGCGCTATGTGGATGTGGCCTTTGCCCAGGAGCTCTATCAGTATTGTAAAGATCAGGGAATGGACTTCGCAGAATTGAGAAAAGCAGTCAATAGCAAAAGCAATGTAGAACTCCTCGGGACTGATTGGGGTATCGGTGGGGAATGTCTGCCTAAAGATATGCGCTTTCTTCGGAAAGTCTGCCCTTCGCCTTTGCTTGAGGGAGCGGCAACAGCGGACCAGGAATATCGGGACAGAATTCTGCAGCAGGTAGGCACCCATCAAAATGTCCTAATTAAAGGCTTAAGCTATAAAGCAGGAGTTAAAGATCTTAAGCATAGCCGTGGAGTGGATCTGGTCCGGGCCTTGGAAGAAGCGGGGAATACCGTATGGGTAGTGGATCCTCTGTTCACGCCCGAAGAACTGGAAGCCGCCGGCTTTAAAACTGTGGAAAAGTTTGACGAGGCTGACCTCCAGGGCTGGATTGTCCTGGAGCGGGAAAAGGCCTTGAAATAAGTGAAAAGAGGAGCAGTGAGAATGGCAAAGGTTTTGGTTACAGGGAGTAAAGGAACTCTGGGTACCCGTTTGGTAGAGGAACTTAGGAAACGGGGACATGAAGTATGGGAAGTGGACCTGCAGCATGATGCTGAGGAAAAATATTTCAGAGCAGATATTGCCAAATACCGGCAATTAGAACGGGTATTTGAACAGGATTACGATTATGTCTATCATTTAGCTGCAGAGTTTGGTCGCATTAATGGTGAGCATTATTATGATACCCTTTGGGAAACCAACGTGATTGGAACACGTAATATATTGGAATGGCAACTGAAAAAGGGCTTTAAGCTCATCTTTACCAGCTCTTCTGAAATCTATGGTGAAGCTCAGGAGCCTCTATTAACAGAAGATCTCCCTCAGCAAAAAACTATCATTCAGCATAATGATTACGCTTTAACAAAATGGGCAAATGAAGTGCAAATCATTAATTTTGAAAAAAGATATGAAACTCCGATCGTTCGGCTGCGACTTTTTAATGCTTATGGGCCAGGGGAATATTACCACCCCTACCGCAGTGTAGTCTGCCTCTTCGTCTATCGTGCCCTTAAAGGAATACCCTATGATGTCTATGAAGGGTATCACCGTGTATTTATGTATGTGGATGATCTTATTCCGACCATTGCCAATGTGGGTAATAACTTTAAACCTGGTGAAGTCTATAATATCGGGGGGACAGAGTATCGCAGCGTCAGAGAACTCAGTGATCTGGTGCTCAAATATACTCAGGGAGATCCGGGATTGATCAGATATCTTCCTGAAGATAAGCACAATACAGTGAGTAAGCGGCCGGATATTCAGAAAGCCGTAAGAGATTTGGGCCACAATCCGAAGATGCTGTTGGAAGAAGGTATTCCCATTACGGTAGAATGGATGAAGAAAATCTACGGGGAGGGGCGCTAAATGTCCATGCCCAAAGTGAGTGTAGTTATCCCCACCTATAATCACGCTCGCTATGTGACCTGGGCTGTAGAAAGTGTCCTTCGACAAAAGTATCCTAATTTAGAAATCATTGTTATTGATGATGGATCCACAGATGATACAGCCCAACGTCTTCAGCCTTATCAAAGTCGAATTAATTATATTTATAAGTCCAATGGCGGGACACCCAATGCCCTTAACCATGGACTCCAGCGGGCTACAGGTGAATATATCTGCTGGCTGAGCGCTGATGACATGTTCTTAAAGGGGAAGCTGGAGAAACAGGTTCAATTGATGGAAGCTAATCCGCAGGTGGGTTTTTGCTATACAAGTTTTATTGTTATTGATGAAAATGGGCTGAAAAAATATGCAGCAGACTCAGAGTTTTATCCCGCGCGTCAAGAACTGGTAGTTAATTTGCTCAGGGGATGCTTTATCAATGGTTCATCTGTTATGATGAGGCGCACAGCCCTTGAACGGGTAGGATATTTTGATGAAGGGTTGCCTCAGGCCCATGACTATGAATTGTGGTTCCGTTTTCTTCGTCATTTCCCCGCCGGCTATATCCGAGAGCCTCTCATAGCCTATCGGTGGCATGGAGAAAATATGAGCCTTCATCCTGATAATGAATGTATTCGTATCGTTCAGCAGAGAGCAAGAGAGCTTTTCCCTGAATGGTTAGGGGGATAGACTATGGCGATATTGACGACAGGAGTCATTGAGAATCCGACTGTGGCGGGGCAAAAACAGACCGCAACACTTTCTGTAAGGTATCGCAATACCGGCCACCTACCGGCAGTGATTCAAATCTGGGGCTATTATCTGCAGGGAAGTACTAAAGTAGAGTATGTGGTTGATTCCATTACTTTAGCTTCCGGTGTGGTCAAGGATACTCAACACTATGCCCAGTTTGATGCTCTGGAATTTCGCTTCATGATCACTTCGCAAGATGTGAAGTTAAAAGTCTGGGGAAAAAACGTATCAGGAACAATGACTGCAATTTATCCCGTACGCCCGGTTGATCCTATATCTTCAGGGCAAATTCATGAACAGGGAAAAAAAGCCACGGAAAATCAGCTCTATGCAATCCATCCGGAAAGAAATTCCGTGGACGTTCTGGATAAATCGACCCGGGCACCTATTATGACCATTCCTGTAGGTATTAATCCTCAGGGAATGGGCATCAATCCTCTTACTGGTCGAGTTTACGTCTCTAACTATGGAAGCAACACAGTCACAGTAATCGATGGAAGCACGAATACTGTAATCGCTACGGTGCTTGTAGGAGCTTCACCTGCGGAGATTCGGGTGGATTCTAAAACCAATCGAATCTATGTCACCAACCAGGGGAGCGGAACAGTTTCCGTCATCAATGGAACCACTCATACAGTGATGTCTACTCTTAAAAAATAAACCAGATGGATAGATAATGGGTAGATAAAAGAAGTTAAAGGAAATCAGCAAAATTAAATGAAGATGGGCAGGGCATTGAAAAGGCTTTGGACTTTCCAATGCCCTTTTTATTTTATATTATCATCGCAGTTATGCCATTTTGATTCTATGTATCAGATTTGCACGCTGATTTAAGTCTATTAATATATGGAGGAACCGATGTAGGAATCCACTAGATATGAAAATAAGAGTAAAGATAGTCAAAGCCTAATAGCATGGTTATAATAAGAAAGAGTATTAGAATGAGATGAGTCCCATGTTAAGATGATACAATAATGGGCATAAACAAGGAGGTTGCAATCATGAAAAAACGCGCCTTAATGATGGGAGTATTTTCTGTTCTCTTATCGCTGGTCTTCTTAGGAGGGTGTGGTACAAATCAGAACAATCCCTCTAATGAACCACCAAATAACAATGAACAGCCGGCACAAGAGGATGTGCTCGCGAATTTCCTTGCTTACCAGGGGAACACTAAATACGTGTACGAAGGACAGAGCAATGAATATGCCTCCTTTACCACCTATGTGGATTACTTCAAAGGAGACAAGGTGCAGTTGAGGACGAACAACGGAGGGACAGAGACAGTTCGCGTGCTGGGACTCAACGCCGGTCAGATGATACAGCTTTTAGCTCAAGGAGAAACCTATTACCGGGAAGATCTGACCCAGAGCTCCAAACTTAACAGCAATGGGGAAGTTCTTCTGAAAGAGCCCTTGACTAAAGGTACGTCCTGGACCTTGGCAGATAACCGTAAACGCACCATCACCAATGTGGATATGGACCTTTCAACTCCTGCCGGAACCTACAAAGTTATAGAAGTGACGACAGAGGGTAAGGATAATACAATTATGGACTACTATGCTCCCGGTGTAGGGTTGGTCAAAACTGTGTATAAAGGCTCCGACGGCTACGAAGTGACTTCCACCTTAAGCAAATTAGAAAAGAACACACCTTTGGTACAAAACGTAAAGACCTATTATCCCAACATCGATGATGGGAAAGTCCATACGACAAGTGTTTCACTATCCTTTAAGACCAACGATATTACCAAACAGATCTTTGAAGATGAATTTAAAAAGCAGGCAGCCAATCATGGCAAACTCCTTGGCGAGAATGTCAAAATCAAGAGCCTTTATCTTAATCAAGATGGTCGGGTCTATGTGGACTTCACTAAGAATTTTGTCACCGAAATGAATGCAGGCGCAGGATATGAAGGGATGATTCTGCAAAGTATTGTCAATACGCTAGGCAATTATTATGGGGCTTCGGAAGTCTACCTTACCATGGAAGGGGAACCCTATGCCTCAGGGCATATTGAGATGAAGAAGGGCGAGCTTTTCAAGGTGAACATGGATAATGTAGTGGAAGGATAACGCTAAAAGCTGCTACCCCTGAGAGTTCAGGCGGAATTAAATCTGCCTGGGCTTTCTTTTTAGCTTGGCAGACCTTATTTAGGTATCTTGAGTCTTGTACTAAGAGTGGTTTTATGGTCTAATAAATGCATGACTATTTTAGTGAAACGCTGTTTCGAAAAGGGGGAGCGCTTAAGTGCTTGAACACCATCCGATTAAATATTTAGCTCCTGCCTGGTTTGCAGTAATCATGGGTACAGGAGGTCTGGCCAATATACTTTTTCTATGGCAGGATTCATTTCCGTTGGGGCATCTTTTCAGTATAATATTAGCTGCTTTAGTAGGTCTGCTCTATTTCTGTGTGCTTGTACCCTGGGTGCTCCGTTGGTTTAAGTATTTCCCTTACGCTTACCGTGATTTGAATCATCCTTTGGTAGGAAACTTTTTTGTGACCATGCCTGTAGGTACGGCAATTTTGGGAACCAATATCTATCTCATCTGGAGCAAGTATCTTAGTGAGCCCCTGACCTTTTCCTTGATTTTCACCTTTTGGACTATTGCTATTATCGGGGTTACTTTCTTTACCTTTTACACCACCTTTAGAATGATGCGGGCGGAAGAGACACCCAGGCCGGAGATGGTTAATTTTTCTTGGATTATGGCTCCTATAGCCAATATGGCCGTTTCCCTGATTGGTAATCCTGTGCTGGAGCTTACCATGAAGCTTCATCCTTCCTGGAGTGTATCTGTTCTCCTTATCAATACAGCCTTATTCGGGATCGGCTTTTTCCTTTTTATCTTTATGAGCGCTATTGTTTTCGTCCGTTTGGCCAATCATCCACTTCCCCCTGCAGAGACCATACCCTCTTTCGGAATTTTTCTCAGTGCAGTAGGGCTGGCGGTCAGCGCGATTATTGATACTTCAAAGAATGCTCAAGAGCTGGGGCTTTTAGCTTCCACGGATCTGGCCAACCTTATTGCTGCGGTCATATGGGGGTTTGGTATTTGGATCGTAGGCATTATTGCAATTATCAGTGTACATCAGCTTCGCAAAGGCGGGATTCCCTTTAGTATGGGCTGGTGGGCCTATATCTTCCCCTTGGCAGCCTACACTATATGCAGTCAGAAGATCTCTGCTGCATTTGTCACTCCACTTGCTTCAGGTTATACAGCTTTTTTGACGGTTCTCCTTGTTCTGCTTTGGGTGTATACATTTGCGAATACAGTTCGTGGTGCAGTCAGCGGAAGACTTTTTGTTGGAACTCCTATTGCGGAGAACCCACAAAGAGAAAAGCGTCCTTTGGACGGTAAGACTGATTATGGTCAATCAGCCTTGCCTTTAAAATAAGTGTAGTTTTCTTAGCTTTTATCAGCTAAATAAAATAAAAGTATGGGACTAAGGCGATGAACCTTAAGCCTGTACTTTTTAATTGAAAAGAAGGTAAACAGGCTAGGCTAAGCTTAATAGCCATTATTTAAGTTATTGATCTGGGGTGAAATGAACTAATCCCTCCTCAAATTGCGGCGTGTGAAAGATGATGCGAGAATGGAGCAAGGAGTTTATACAAATTCTAACTAAAATTAGATAGAAAGAATCTTATCAGGGTTAAAACGGTTAGCCGGGTCAAAGGTTTTCTTAAGTTTACGGAAGGCTTCCATGGCTCCCGGTGTAAATTCAACATCCATATATTTTTTCTTGACCACACCAATGCCGTGTTCCCCGCTCATAGTGCCACCCAGAGAAACAGCCAGCTTACTCAGGGCTCCTTCTGCACCATGAACCCGTTCCACTTCGTCAGCATGCCGCTGATCGAAGAGCACCAAAGGATGGAGGTTGCCGTCTCCGGCATGAGCCACCAAACCGATGATCATATCATACTCTTTGGCGATCTTAAGGATTCCTTCAATAGCTTGGGGGAATTCACTTCTCGGCACCGTGATATCCTGAATCGAATAGCAAGGTTTAACACGAGCCACCGAACCGAAAGCAACCCGGCGGGAAAGCCAGATTTGATC
>NZ_FRDN01000029.1 GCF_900143285.1 Desulfitobacterium chlororespirans DSM 11544 | reverse complement strand
GAGGTATGGAGCTGACGGGTACTAATCGGTCGAGGGCTTGACCTAAGGTCCCGCAACGAAAAGGGACTCACTGAAGGGCTCAAATCTGCAGTGAGGACGATGAAAGACTAAATTACAGTGGAAGAGGATCTGTGCAGTTTTGAGGGAACAGAGTTCCGAGAGGAACACTGAAACTTCAAAGGATCTGGTGACTATACCGGAGGGGTCCCACCCGTTCCCATCCCGAACACGGAAGTTAAGACCTCCAGGGCTGATGATACTTGGACCGCAGGGTCCTGGGAAAGTAAGTCGTTGCCAGGTAAGTAAGAGAAAGAGACCATCGATTGTGATGGTCTCTTTTGCTTTGGTTCAAATTACGCACCAGTGCGTAATTTGGAGGCAAGCATTCAAGTTCTCGTGGGTGGGGGTGTTAGCTTTTTTCCTTGTGGAAAAAACAAGGTATGTGCAAGAAGGTTTGGGGTCGGTACCACCCGTACGCCGGCGCCACGCAGCGGGTTTATGTGGCCGTGTGGCTTGGCCGAAATGATGTACTACATCTTTCGTATCCCGAACGCGAGCGCGCTGTGGGAAAAGAAATATCGAATGCGCCGCCTACCTGGGAAAGTAATATCCACACTGCGGGAGCGTGCGTCTCGGGACGCGGTGTGGTGAAAGGCTCATTCGCCTTTCGTGTTGCCAGGTAGTACAGGGGGCCATCGATTATGATGGTCCCTTTGCTTTGTTCAAATTTTGCACCAGTGCACAATTTGGATTCTCACGGGTGGGGGGGGTTAGCTTTTTTCCTTGCGGAAAAACCTGGTGTATCTAAGAAGCTTTGGGGTCGTTACAACCAATGCCGCCCCCTTTGCCTGGATACAACCCCTGAATAGCTCCACGGTCTGTTTTTTCTAGGTTGCACTGGAAAACTCGCTTAGATTATCATAGCAGGCGATTAAAGTATTTTGCATAGGAGAGATATCATTGCAAATACTTGCGCAATCTACGAGAAATTATCTGCTATTGGGTGATTGTCTCATATTACGATCAAGTACATGTCTTTTATTGTTGGATGTCAAGCCATTATGAAAGGAAGCGAGTAGGATGTGGGAGCTTTATGATGAGCTGATTGAAGCGGTTGATCCGGATCTGCGTATAGAGGACTGTCTGGTTGGGGTGAGTTGGATTATGGTCCGATCCCGGGCTACAGGTCTGGCCATGGTCATGGCCAGCGAGGCCGGTTCTGTCCGGGGAAGCGGCTCCCTGGTGGGGAAGCGGGTCAGAGAACTGGCCGAATATATCAAGTCTTGGAATACGCTGGAGGCAGGTATTGGTTTGGCAGCTATTAACTCGGTGCTTAATACTGGAGAATTAGTTGAACGTTATTCCGGCCTGGGCACGGATACCCATGCCGGGGAGAGTGTCTTTGTGGCTCTTCGCCCCCAGTTGCGGGGAAAGAAAGTGGCGGTGATCGGGCATTTTCCGGGATTGGAGCAATTGAAGGAGTGGCCCCGGCTGACCATTCTGGAACGCAGTCCCCAGGAGGGTGATCTGCCGGACCCGGCCTGTGAATACGTTTTACCGGAACAGGATTATGTCTTTATCACTTCGACTACACTGATCAATAAAACGCTGCCACGGTTGCTGGAATTAAGCAGGCAAGCTAAAGTCATCATGGTAGGGCCGAGTACCCCTTTGTATCCGGGCCTATTTGCCAGAGGAATAGAACTCTGGCCGGTTCCGTGTTGGAGGATGAAAACCTCTGGGCATATGTGCGGGAGGGAGGCCTGGGACCGGGATATTTAGAAAAGGTTGCCGGATGGTTCAGATTTCAAGAATATGATGAAGTCGGCAAAGGAAGTAAAAGAAGATGAAATTCATTAGTGTGGCGGAACTGCTCCTTCAGGGAAGACCGCTGTTATTCTGAGGCTGATTGAAGGCCTCTTTTTTATTGCCACCCGCATAGCAGGTGGTTTTTTGTCGCCTCAGCCTATAACGGATTGAGCAGGTAGCCGTCGCGGTATCAATCATCTATATTACCAACTCAATGAGTGGGAGGATATCAAATTATATGATAGGCATATAGTAATGCAGTAATGCCTTATAACACAGATTTGGATTATTCACTTATAATAGGTTTGTATAAAAATTAACAAAATGAAATTAATAATTATGGTCTATTGCTATACTAGCCAAACGGCTGGCCAGACCGTGACAATTCTCCAGTTACTAGGTTAGATACAGTATCTTGAAATTTGGTGCGGGCATGCCTCTACAGTCGGCCCTGCAAATGCTCAACCTCAACCTAGTGCGGGGGATCATTCCTAAGTAGCTGTCTCAGCCGGCCGATCAAGATATAAGATTTTCCAAATAGAAGGAGGAGTATTTATGTCAAATTCAATTGTGTCTCGGAGAAAATTCATCACGGCAGGTCTTACCTTTGCAGCCGGGGCAGCCTTAGTCGGGTGTGGGGTGAAAGAAGCGGCCAGTCCTGCGACTGCATCCACTTCCAATACCAATACGGAAGCCCCAGCGGTACCCTGGATCTATGAACCATTGGACCCGGAAGTGGTAAGGAAACGCGCTTATGAGAACTACTTTGAAGGTGGCTGCTGCTACGCCGCCGGAAAGGCCTTAGTTGACTCTGCTAAGGAAAAAGTAGGCGGACCCTGGAATACGATTCCCACGGATATGTTTAAATATGGTAAAGGCGGAGCATTATCCTGGGGTACATTATGTGGGGCTCTAAATGGCAGCTTGCTTGTTATGAATTTGGTTGCCGGAAAGGATATCGATCAAGTCGGCAATGAACTAATGGGTTGGTATACGATGTTTCCCTTCCCATCCACCAAAATGGATAGCATTGCAAAATTCCCTAACCAGATTACGACAATAGCTAATTCTCCTCTATGCCACGTATCCGTCAGCCTTTGGGCGAATGAAGCAAACGCTAAAATTAACTCTGATGAAAAAGCAGATCGTTGTGCTAAGGTTTCAGGAGATACTGCAGCCGAAGCTGTATTGATTCTCAACAAGTGGAAAGAAGGACAGTTTGTTCCGGCGTATAGTCCCGGATCAGAATTTACGAGTTGCCTAACCTGTCATAATGGAGCCAAAAGTATGCTGGATAACGAGCAAGGCAAAATGAATTGTGCTCAATGTCATGATGACAAATTACAAGGACATCCATAAAAATCTTCTTGAATAAACCCTTATAAATAGAGGAGCAGACAAGGACTTTTTTCTATAGAGCAAAGGCTTATATTATAAATAACGGAGGCAGCAGATTCTGCCTCCGTTAGCTATATTTACGTCTATGACTTAGGTACGCATAAATTTATTGACTAATTTTCAAAAAACATTAGACTTAAATTAGAGGGGATTTAGTGCAAAAGAGGTAATTATGTTAAAAAAGTCACAACAAAAACTTAATTTAGGTTTTTCGTTTTTCATCCTATTGTTACTATTGCTATTGGTTCAAGTTAGTATCCAGCTGGCTTTGATTTTCATAGTAAGTTTAGCTATTGGTTTTACCTTGCAAAAATCACGGTTTTGCTTTGTAGCTGCTTTCCGCGATCCTTTGTTAATTGGCACGACCAAACTCACAGAGGCGTTAATACTATTGTTAGCAATCAGCATTCCCGGTTTTGCAATGGTGTTTTATTTATCCAATATATTTAATCTCCAGTTAAATCTGTATGTAACTCCTTTTGGTGTCCATACCTTCATCGGGGGCCTTCTTTTTGGAACGGGGATGGTTTTGGCCGGCGGCTGTGCTTCCGGTACTCTCATGCGGGTTGGTGAAGGTTTCGCCATGCAAATGATTGCTCTGCTTGGGCTATTTCTTGGAGCATTTTGGGGTAAATACTCCTTACCGTATTGGCTTTCGATTTTTCAGGAATTTCCGGGGATATCCCTTCCGGATATCGTGGGGTGGGTTCCCGCTGTGCTTATCCAGCTGTTAACCTTATTCCTTTTATGGGAAGTCATTCGCTGGTGGCAGAAAAAGCAAAAGGGAGTTGGCTGAGCCATGATAACCTATACTTTAGATATATGGGGTGAAATGTGCCCGATACCTATAATCAAAACACAGCGTAAATTAAAAGAAATGGCATGCGGGGATCGGTTGGTATTGGAAACGGATCATAGTTGTACGAGCAGGGCTATTGTTCTCTGGGCACGGGAACATGGGCATGAAATCGAAGAAAGTGAAGTTTCCAATGGGATATGGAGACTGGAGATAACCAAAGGACATAACTAAAAGGGAGAGTCTTATGGGAAAAAAACTGGAGATTATTTATAAGGGACCTTGGGCTTATTGGGTTGGTGCGGCGGTATTGGCCATTTTAAATATGCTGGTTTTGGTAATCAGAAAAAGGCCTTGGGGGATTACTACAAACATTGAGGAATGGTCTGTATGGATGGGTTCAAAGATCGGCTTAGTTAGTAATATAGATATTAACCTTAAGCAATTGTTATTATCTGATGGAACATATTTAAACCTGGGCGTGATTCTGGGAGCTTTTTGGGCGACACTCGCTGCTTCCCAGGCACGTTTTCATCCGATTAAGGATAAAAAATTTGCGATTTCTGCGTTAATCGGCGGAATTCTTATGGGCTATGGGGCTCGTGTTGCCTACGGATGCAATATTGGCTTGGTACTCAATGGTATTGCTTCAAGTTCGCTGTCAGGATGGATTTTCGCTGTTGCAGTGTTTATGGGGGCTTGGCTGGGAGCGAAACTTTTAGTGCGGTTTTTGTTGTAACCGATATTAACATAGAAAACGTTCTTCCGGATCCGTGAGAAATTTGATTAATTGTCTGGTTTTAGAAGACAAATAATGATGTTCGAACTTAATAATATTATAATTCAAGGGCATATCCAAATCCATAATCGTAAGGGCCCTAAGAGAGCCTTGATAAACCTCCTTTTTTACGGATAAACGAGGTACGACAGCTCCCCCCATCCCTGCTTGCACGGCAGACTTAATGGCATCTATGGTGGTCATTTCAGTAATTATATTAAGCTCTTTAAAAGTATAACCTTGAGCTTCAAGGAATTGAGCCAGCACTTTGTGAGTCCCCGATCCAGGTTCACGCATAATTAATGGCTGACTTAAGAATTCCTTTAAAGTAATTTTATCGGTTGGAGCGGGGTGAGCTGGGGGAACAATCAATACCAATTCATCTGAAGTAACATGATGGGTACTGATTCCTGGCATTTCAGGAAGTATTTCCACCACACCAAAATCCACTTGCTCTGCTTTGACTTTACGCAGTATTTCTTCGGCATTGGCAATTTCGAGCCGAATATTTACTTCGGGATATTCTTCTTTAAACAAGTAGATTGAACAAGGAAGGGAAACATTGCCAATCGTTGTACTTGCGCCCACAATAATTTGATTATTCTCATGTTGCATGGTAATTTCCAATTGCTGTTCCATCTCTTCTTGAATTGTCAAGATCCGTTGGGCATAGGTATAGAAGACCTGCCCTGCTTTCGTAAGAGAAACGCCTTGCTGTGTCCGTTCAAATAAGGGACCCCTGTAATACTCTTCTAAATTTTTTATATGTGTACTCACCGCGGGCTGGCTTAAATGCATGACTTTAGCAGCCTTAGAAATGCTTTGAAATTTAGATACAGCGATGAAAATTTTCAACTGGTAAGTGTCCAAATGCTCACCTTCTCTCAAGTGTTTCGTTGTGATTCGCGAGACTTTTTAGCAACAAGGCACCTACCTTAATGTTACATCATAATGAAAGAATTATTAAGTATAAAAATTCTTTATACGGATATAAGCACTTGCAATGATTTGCACTATTTGTAATGTTTTCGGTCATATTGTAGGTTAATCTGTCAAATTGGAGGTCTACCTGTCAAATATAGTGATATTGTAGAAAATTTAAAGAAAAAATAGGATTTTTTGGGTGGAGCTGAAAGAGTGAGTATAGTATACTTTAAGTGAAAGTAGTAATAATCGCTAAACAAGCTGCCGCAAAAAAGCCTCAACAATTGGAGACAAAGAGAGGAGGATTATGATATGAGTGATAGTTCGAAATTATCCCCCAAATCGATTGCCTTCCTAGTTGGACTTTGCGTAGTTACAATGGCTGTTAGTCTTGGGTGTGTGTTCTTCTTGTAATACTGACGTTAAATTAGAAGTGTTATATTCCTGGTAATTAAAGAAGTCGCTGATAAAGAACGAGAGTCTCTTTATTCTGTGACTTCTTTTTCTGCTGATTATACCGCTTTTGCGTGATTAAATTAGCTTTGTTTATGAAGCGGGACTGTTTTGCTGTGGCAGGCACTTTGTTCTTATATTGAAAAAAGAAGCAGCTATAGCTATAATAAGCTTAGTTAGCGATGGCTAACAAGGGCTTATCGATCTTCTCAAAACTCTTTCATATTTAAATAGCAATAATGAGTATGGACCTTCTGGTTGCAGAGGTCATAGGAATAGGAGTCAAGTAACGGGTAGAGGCCTCCTGGAGGATAAGGCTTGAAGGGTGGTGTAAAAATGGAATTTGAACTTAATGAGCTTGTGGAGCAATTTACTAATATCTCCATACGAGTGGAAGGAGTCTATAATTATAAGATCGAGCCGGGGACAGCCGGATGGCAAAAAGCAGCCCCTTTTCCAGGGTTTATTTTCCCGGTGGGTGGGAAAGCCCAATATCGATTTGACGGTACACCCTATACGGCAAGTATCGGCAAGGTGGTTCATGGTGGAGCCGGTATGAGCCTGGATAAGCAGGTCCTGGGAGATACGAAGTGGGAGTACATCTCCGTGCTATATGATATTCGTACTCCAGAAACGAAAGGAATTTGCCTTCCGGAGGTTCACTTTGAGCTTACACCGGGAAAGAGCCCCCGCTTGCAAGAGTTATTAGGGCGCCTATGCGGAACTTTTAATCAGCCTGGCTCAATACCCGCTTTTCAGACGGAAAATCTGTTTCGCTGTGTACTGGAGGAGGTTTTTGTGTGCGCTCGCAACCAAACCAATCATGGTGCTCAGGCTTTGTTCGAACAGGTATCCTCTTACATCCAGGATCACTTTATGGATTCGCTGACGGTGCGTGGTTTGGCAGAACAGAATGAGGTCACAGAGAACCGTTTATTCTATGTTTTTAGTAAGTATGCGGGGATGGGTCCCGGGGATTATCTGATAGCTTGTCGCCTGAATCGTGCTAAGGAATTATTAACGACCATTGGTGCACCTGTATCGGAAGTTGCTAAAAGCGTCGGATATTCCGATCCGCTCTATTTCAGCCGGAGCTTCAGAAAGCGTTTTAAAATGTCCCCCAGCGAATTCCGAGAGAAATTCAGGAATAATCCATAAGTGCTTTAAGATAATTCCATTCCCATGAAAAAAAGGATTTGCTATACTAATCTTAATGGTTAGCTTAAGCTAACCTAAATCCTGTTGTACATTGGAGGAAGGAAAGAAAATGAAAAGAATAATGGGGATGATCGTCTCACTGGCACTTTTAGCAGGACTATTGGCGGGTTGCAGCACTAGCGCAACGGGAAGCAATATCAATACCCCGGCTGCTCAAGCCGAGAAGACACCAGGGGCCGGTGGTAGTGGAGCGGAAGAGGCTGCATGGCCAAGGACCATTGTGGACGCAACAGGGAAAGAAATTACTTTAACTGAACAACCACAAAGAATTGCCATTCTTCATTCCCTTTATTTGGAGTATTTCCTGGCCTTAGGAACGCCGCCCATCGCCTCTGCCGGTGCATCTACGGGAGATGCCATGAAAGCCTTGGGAGAATGGGAAACTCTAAAGCCTTATGTGGGAACCGCGGAAATTATTGACTTAGGCAGTGCCCGGGATCTGAATTTAGAAGCTATCTTAGGAGCCAATCCGGATGTTATTGTGACTTTTAAAGGACAGGGTAATCTAGACAAGATTTATGAACAGCTGGAGCAGATAGCTCCAGTCATCTTAGTGGATTTCAGTGCTCCTTGGCAAGAACAAATCCTGGCCTGCGCAGAAATTGTGAATAAAAAAGCCGATGCTCAAAAACTTATTAAGGAAATCGAGGACAGCGTTCAGTCAGCAAAAGAAAAGTTGAGTCAGCATCAGGATAAGACCATTGCCATATTCCGGACCGATGGTGGCAAAGCCTTTGTTACCCGGGGTGACAAAGATTACTATGATACTTTTGGTATTGCCAAACCGGAAGGCTATCCTGATGACTATGAGACCTTATCCTTAGAGGCTGTAGCGGAGATGAATCCCGACTATATTATTTTTCAGGATTTTATCACAACCTCCCAAGCTTTTGTCAAGACACTGGAAGCTTCCTCTGTTTGGCAAGCTATGGAGGCAGTTAAGAAAGGACAAGTTGTTTACTTTGATGATTCCTTGAACACCTTTGGGCCTCTGGCGACAAAACTTACGGCAGAAAAACTAATACAGATTATCTCCAATTAAGTCCATAGTGAACTATTCTGCAGCTGAGAGAAGGCGAGCTGTGGACGGATAAAAGATAGCTTACCTAAGAGTATGCTATCTTTTTTGTTATAGGTACTGCCATAGGGGACTATCGTCAATTCTAGTATTTAACGGTATAATAATAGTTCCTGCATATTTCTTTTTTATAAATGGTACAATTAAGCTGTATTTGTTTAAATGATGTGGAGGGAGAGAAAAGATTGTCGTCGAGTAAAAACAACAATGTCATTGATTTTCAGCAATATAAGGAAAAACGTGAACTTCAAAGGGTTATTCCTTCTGCAGAGAACCCGCTTGAAAATGATTTTCAGGGAAAGTTGCGGTTAACTCAAGAGGATGCCGAAATGATCATATACTGCATGCGACTGGGCCGGGAATACTTTATGATCGAAGTAGAGGAAGCCCCCGATGAAGGTGGGCAACCCCAAAGGGATTTTGAGACCGTAAATAACCTGCTGGATAGAATTCAGTATGAAGTCCTTAAGCTCCAGACGGAGGAGGGCTACATCATTGGTTTAAGCATTTTAGAATTAGCATTTATCATAGATTGTGTTGAGATGACGAGAAATGCTGTAGGCAAGGGTATCAATGTCTTCCAGTCAGAGCCAGGAGATAAAGAAAATTATACAAAGTGGTTGGATGGAACTTTTTTCTATCTGCTGGATGTGTATGAAAAATGGAGATTTTATCAGGGACATTGAACGAGGCTTATGTATATAGAGAGTTTTAAAGCGCTATGATATCAAAGTCGTCAGGGATAAAAAGATTACCTTTATAATATTGTTTGCCTTCAGCTGTATATAATGCTTTACGTTTCTCAATATTCTTATCTTCCGTATGCCAGAGGATGAGATTCTTAATATTGAGCAGGGTGGCCAGTTGACAGGAATCCTTTACTGTACTGTGGTTTTTTTCATAAGGTTTGAAGAGTTCACGTTCTGCATAAAGACAAAAAGCCTCACAGAGGAGCCAATCGCTGTTCTCGACATATTTTTGACACAGCGGATGATAGGGTTCATCCCCTATAAAAGCCAGTTTTTTATCACCGTCTAAGCCAATTTTAAAACCAAATTGTTTAGCTTTGGCAGAATGAAGATCGAAGAAGGTAAAGGTATGACCCAGCAGCTCTTCCTGCTGTCCATCGGCTACCGAAATAATATGAATTTGCCGGCTGATTAAATCAATAATTTGCTTGTCCATAGTGATTTTAACCAGAGAATGAAGAGCAGAAGCTAATTCATCATGGCAATAAAGCTTAAAATCTCCTTCATATTTTCCGGCAGCCATGGCACTCCCTATCATACGAATGACCCAAACCATACCCAGGAGATGATCTGTATGGCAATGACTTACGAAGGCATGATGAATCTTGTCATAGGGAATGTTAGCTTTTTGTAGTTGAGAGAGAATTCCGTTTCCCCCGCCGCCATCGATGAGGATATAATCATCATCATCTGTTAAGGCAAAACAGGTATTATAACATTGAGTTACAACGGCGTGCCCAGTCCCGAGAACGATAAGATTTTTCATTGATTTGTACCTCATTTGATTCAGGATGATCATATAGTTCGGTTTAAGAGGGTATTTATCCTATAGAAAGTCTAAAAAAGTGCTGGGTATTCAAAGTTTGAGTCATAAAATAGGAAGAAAGACCTATGACTCATAGGAAAAAAGACTTTTATAAATTAGGATTCATTTAAAATTACGGCAGGAAATATTGAGTTTACCGCGAATATTGAATATCGAAAAAGATATAAAAAGGGCTATAAAAAGGGAGAAAAGTATGGAGTTATCTACACTGATTGGATTACTTTTGGGTTTTATCGCTGTAGGCGTCGGAATGATTCTAAAAGGAGCCAGCCTTACGGCTCTCATTAACCCGGCAGCTATTTTGATTATTATCGTTGGCACTATAGCAACAATTTTTATTGGCTTTCCTATGGAGGACCTTAAAAGAGTGCCCAAGCTTTTTAAGATCTTGTTTATGAAACAACAATTAATATCCAAGAAGGAACTTGTCAAGCAATTTGCCGAATGGACGACGGTCAGCCGCCGGGAAGGCATACTCTCCCTGGAAAACCGATTGGAAGAAATCAATGATGATTTTCTTAAAAAAGGGATGGGCATGGCTATCGATGGAAATGATGCCGAGTTCATCCGCGATGTTCTCTTCGAGGATATTTCGGCTATGGAGGAAAGGCACCGGGATGGGGCTCTTGTCTTTACCCAAATGGGAACCTATGCACCAACCCTAGGGGTACTGGGTGCTGTGGTGGGATTGATTTCTGCCTTGAGCAATTTAAATGAGGTAGAAGCCCTTGGACATCTGATTTCAGCTGCTTTCGTCGCCACCTTGTTGGGTATTTTTACGGGGTATGTTCTGTGGCATCCCATGGCTAACAAACTGAAGCTTTTCTCAAGAAGGGAAGCAGAAATAAAGAGAATGATGCTTGAGGGAATTTTGTCGATTCAAGCGGGGGACAATGTCAATGCAATTCATAATAAACTTTTTGCCTATCTCTCCGCAGCAGAGCGAAGAGAATTAACTGAGGAGATGGGTAATGAAAAAGCATAAGAAAGAGCACCATGAGGACCACATGGATGAAACCTGGTTGGTGCCTTATTCAGATATTTTAACCCTATTGCTGGCCCTCTTTATCATCCTATTTGCTGCCGGGCAAATCGACCAAAAAAAATATGAGCGTATTATGGCTGGCTTTAACAGTGCATTTACTGGGGGAACAAGTGTCTTTGAATCTACAAGTGAGCTGAATATTGATATTACCGATGATAATATGGGTAAAAACAACGATCCCGTAACCACTGAGACAGATAGTCTATTAGCTGCTGCCCGTGCTCGGGAAGATCGTGATATGGGTGACATGAAGGCAAAAATCGATCAGTATATTAAAGAAAACAATTTGAGTGCACAGCTTGAGACTCGGATCACAGAAGAAATGCTGATGATCAGCATTCGAGATTATGCACTCTTCGACTCAGGCTCCGCTTTAGTAAAGACTGAGGCTCAAAAGTTAGCCTATATTATATCGGATATTTTAAGGCAGTATCCTGATTATAATGTAGAAGTAGCAGGTCATACGGATAACCTTCCCATTAATACAACCGAGTTTCCCACCAATTGGGATTTGAGTTCTCGACGCTCTTTAAACTTCATGAAGTATTTACTGCAGTCTGATGGACTTGATCAGTCGAGGTTTAGGTCGATTGGTTATGGGGAATTCCAACCGATTGCTGCCAATACGACCGAAGAAGGCAGGGCTAAGAATCGCCGTGTTGAGGTCAACATATTAAGGAATTTTGGACAACCTACGAGCATCTTTAGCAGTGCACAGTAAAGACTGATTCCGAAGGAATCTGCTCTCTGCGACGCTATAGTAATTGAGTCCATCGGGGACGATTAACAACTTAAATATTTTGTCGAAATTAATGTTGACACCAACTCAATCAAGTGATAGTATAATAAAGCATCGCAGGAACGGAAAACATTCTGAACATACTTCTGAAGTATCAGTTAGAAACTTTAGAAAAAAGTGATTGACAAACGAAAATCAATCTGCTAGAATAAAGTTCCGCTACCGCGAGTAGCAAAAACAAAAATGGTCTTTGAAAACTAAACAACAAGGAACAGCCAATGACTCGTCAAATGAGAGTAAGAAATTTGAGCAATCAAATGTTCTTCATAAATTTTATGGAGAGTTTGATCCTGGCTCAGGACGAACGCTGGCGGCGTGCCTAACACATGCAAGTCGAACGGAGAACTCAATAAGCTTGCTTAAAGAGTTCTTAGTGGCGGACGGGTGAGTAACGCGTGGATAACCTACCTAGTAGACCGGGACAACCCTTGGAAACGAGGGCTAATACCGGATAAGCTTACATCTTGGCATCAAGGAGTAAGGAAAGATGGCCTCTGAAGATGCTATCGTTAGTAGATGGATCCGCG
>NZ_FRDN01000028.1 GCF_900143285.1 Desulfitobacterium chlororespirans DSM 11544 | reverse complement strand
GCAGTCCTTTGCTTTTCCAGTTCTGCTCAGAACGCTATGAACGTGGCAGCCTGATCATAACCACAAACCTGGAATTTGGCCGTTGGGGGGAGGTATTTGGCGACAATGCACTAACCGTAGCTTTACTGGATCGGATAACCCATCATGCCCATGTTATTCCGTTCATAGGTGAATCCTACCGGTTTAAGCAGAGCAAGGGAAACAAAATTAACGATTAATTAACTGAAGTAACCGCCTGGAGGGTGGTCAATTTTTTGGCTGTCACGGTGGTAAACTTTTTGATTGACACTACTAGATAATGATAGACCACATACCAAGGCCGAAAAAGCACAGATGATAAACGTACTCTTTTTTGGTGGAAAGATTTCTTTTGAAGAATATCAGCAGCAGATGTCACAAATCGGTGACTGACAAAGCAAGTGGCTCCATCGCGACGATGGGTTCATGGCTATTACTTTGGTCGAGTTATGATGCACCTAGTCGCACCCACTATAGATAAGTAGAAGTCTATCTAGCCCCTGATTTTTCAGGGGTTTTTCTTTTCATCCCGGTACAGATTAGCGTGAAATAATATAGTTCGAACTAGGTGTTGTCTCCAATTTGTCCCCATAAAAAGCAAGAACCCCCGTCCGACCATCAAGGGTTCTTGCTCTATATTAAAGAAAAAGGAGGTAGATAGTGGATGCCTTGCCGCAGCCCACTATACTATATGTCCCAATCACTGTAGATGTGACAAACCCCTGACGTCGGGGATTATTTTTTCGATAGCACTTCTTCTAAGGCAATCTCCAGGGCACAAGCCACCCTCGCCAACGCCGCGATATCCGGCCGCCTCTCCCCTGCCTCTATGCGGTGTATGCTCCTCACCGGCAGCTTTGCCCGCTGTGCCAGCTCCCCGACAGATAAGCTAAGCTGCTCGCGGCGCAGGGCTATGTTCTTACCGATTTGGACGGCATCGAGTTTGGTCATATGTACCTCCGCACCGGGTTAGTTTTCGGTGCTTTTTTCGTGCGTGAGCAGCTCCCCTACCTCAACGCCGAGGTAGGGGAGCTGCTTATCTATTAGCTCTGCCGGGTAGTTGGCTTTGATCTATACGCACCTTGTTTGGAATATGCTGCTGTTTTGGCTGTGGCAGGGTTTTGAGGCCTTGCCGCAGCTGCTCGCTGAGGGGTCTTCGTTTTTGGCTCGATAACAGTGTTGACCAATGGATAGGGATGCTCCTTCACTTCAGGTAATGTTTTGCTGATTCGTTTTTGAATGTCGCGCAATAAGGATTTTTCTTCAAAGTCACAAAACGTGATTGCCTTGCCGCCAAGGCCGGCTCTGCCTGTACGGCCAATCCTGTGAATATAGGTTTCAGGCACTTCTGGCAGGTTGTAATTGATGACATGGGAAAGCTCTTGGATATCCAGCCCGCGGGCAGCAATATCCGTTGCAACAAGAATTCTTGTTTTCCGTTTTTTAAAAGCATGCAAAGCCTGCTCCCTGTTGGCTTGAGATTTGTTTCCGTGAATCGCCACTGCTGCAAATCCTTTTTTATTCAGTTCTTTTACTATTTTATCTGCACCATGTTTTGTTCGCGAAAATACGAGGACAGAATCATATTCGTTGTTTTTCAGCCAATAAGTCAACAGGGCCGTCTTGTTTACCTTATCCACAAAGTAGACTTCCTGTTCAATGATATCAAGCGGAGAAAATTCCGGCGTCATTGCAATCTTCACAGGTCCTTTTAAGATGGTATCCGCGAGCTTTTCTATTTCAACCGGCATGGTTGCTGAAAACAACATGTTCTGCCTTTCTCTGGGAAGGTAAGTGATAATCCTTTTTACGTCGTGAAGCATACCCATATCCAGCATTTGATCGGTCTCATCAAGCACAAAATGTTCCACATGGCTTAAATCGATAAATCCTTGGTTGATTAAGTCAAGCAGTCTGCCCGGGGTTGCCACCAGGATATCAATTCCCTTTTCCAGTTTCCTCGTTTGCGGAGCCTGCCCTACGCCGCCAAAAATGACCAGCGTCCTTAGGGGCAAGTTGACTCCGTAAGCAGTGAAGGACTCTGCGATTTGAGTCGCCAGTTCCCTGGTCGGCGCGAGAACTAAGGCCCTGATCTGTCTTTTGCCTTTTAGCAAACCTTGCCCCATGGAAAGGCTTTGCAAGATCGGAATTGCAAAAGCGGCGGTCTTGCCTGTGCCTGTTTGGGCACATCCCAACAAATCCAAACCCTCAAGCAGGTGCGGAATCGCCTCAGCCTGGATAGGGGTTGCCTCTGAATATCCTTGCGCTGCCAGCGCCTTCTGAATCGGAGTGATTATCTTTAGTTCGTTTAATAACACTTGTTTCACCTTTAATCCTTTAATATTAATAAAATTGGCCACTTTTCCGTCATGACCTATTTCCATAGTCAGTAGGAATATTTTTATTATAAACAGTTTATGCGTAGGCCTAATCTATTCAGCGCTTTAATAGCGCTTTAAAATTTTCTGGCACTTCTGTTTCAACGCATAGCACTTGATTAGAAAAAGGATGCCTGAGTTCCAGTTTGTACGCATGCAACCCTAATCGCTTCAAAGGATTGGTTTTAGCACCATATTTGGTATCACCCACGACAGAATGTCCTAATTCCTTCATGTGCACGCGGATTTGGTTCTTACGGCCTGTTTCCAGTTGAATAGTCAATAGAGAATAATCGGGGGTTTCATCGATCACCTGATAGTTCGTGATGGCCTCCAAACCGTCCCCCTCCTTGGGGCTGGAATACACAAGCAGCGTCTTTGTTCCTTGAGCCAGGAGCGGATTCTGCCGCTTTTTTCTTTAAGCCGCCCCTCCACGATTGCCACATAACCCCGTTGCGATACCAGGCTGCCCCAATTATCTTGCAACGCTAGTTTCAGCTTTTCGTTTTTGGCAAACATCAGTACCCCAGAGGTGTCCCGGTCCAGACGGTGAACAATAAAGATACGGGCTTTCGGGTTAGTCCGGCGCACATAATCCATCAGCAAATGATAAGCGGAAACACTATTTTTATGATCAGCTATAGCCAACAAGCCAGCCGGCTTATTGATTACGATCAAATCAGCATCCTCATATAAAATTTGCAGGGCATCTTTCTCTTTTTGCCCCCGAATTACTGAGCGGACTATCCGTACCGTCTGTCCTTCTTTCAGGGGACAGTCGTGCTGGGTAACGACACGTCCATCCACAGTAACCTGTCTGTGTTTAAGCAAAGACTTTAGGTTATTTCTTGACTGATGGGTTAACTTAAGTGTTAGAAAATCGAACAAACCACCGCATTCTGTGACAACAAATGCTGTATCAGCTGTCATTTTACTTTTCTTATTATCCACGCTTTGTGTCATTATGAGGAAGTCTCCTTCTCTGATTATCACGGTACCAAGGGTATGCCACCTATGTGCATATAATAATGTTGTTAATAGATCAATAAGTTAATTACTATTTGCGATTTTTATCATAGCTGTTAATGCTCTATAACTATCCATAATTGTTTTTCCATTATACAATACACTATTGGGGCCAACAAGTTCTGCTCCAGGCATTATTGATGCCGATTCAGCTTGACCGCTGTTCAAGAAAGTAATTCTCATTTCCAGTGGCTCTTGTATTTTTATAGGAGCAATATTCCTTGCATTGATTAGGGCAGCTTTACTTTTATCTTTTATTTTTTTAAATACTACAGAGGGTGTTAAACATTTTGCTGCATACCTTCCATATGACCTTTTAACTACAACTGTTTCAATTGCAGTATGCACGTCTTTTACTTCCTCCTCCAGAATGTTGTCACCTGATACCAAAACAACTGGAACATTAAAATGACCTGCAACACATGCATTCATATAAAACTCGCCAACATCTTTACCATTTATATTGATGTTTGAAATCACACCGCCATGGAAAGAGTGACTCAAAACTCCGCTTACATTCATTCTGGAATGATAGCCTATAAATATTACTGCATCAAATGATGAATCTAGTCCTTCCATCATAGCACCCTTATGGGACGAACCAGTAATTAATTGAGCTTTATTGTTTAAAGATTCTATAAGTATATTCGTTCCGGCACCATGAAGATCATTAACAACGATTTCTGTTGCACCAATCTCAACAGCTCCTTCGATGGCTGCATTAACCTCTTGGGTCATAAGTTCTCTTGATCTCTGATAATCCCGCTCCCCAGGCAAAACCTGATTAACAGCAACAATTCCGCTTATTCCTTCAATATCAGCTGAAACATATATTTTCACAGTATCACACCCTACCTCAATAACTTCTTTTCCAAAAGAGACTTGTTTTTTATTACACGATTATCAAAGTTAAAGAGACCCGGCTTCCTCAAGTTCCCTGATGATGATCTTTTTCATTTTCATCATCGCCTGTATTTGAGCATCCGTGCCGGTTAAGGCTCCCATGTTATAGGGTACGATCTGCCAGGACAGACCAAACTTATCCTTAGCCCAACCACATTGCTCCGCCTCTTTGACATGAGACAGCTTACCCCAGAAGTAGTCGATCTCATCTTGGTCTTCACACTCGATCGTCATTGATATAGCTTCATTAAAATGGAAGTATGGGCCGCCGTCCAACGCAAGATACTTTTGTCCGTTTAATGTAAATTCAGCAGTTATTATTTTACCGGACATACCTTTAAAATGTTCATCAAGAGCTTCATTAGGATACTTTACAATTTTCTGTATTTCAGAATTGGGGAATATATTTACGTAGTAATTTATTGCCTCTTCACAATTATTGTCACCGAACCATAATGACGGTACTATCTTTTTCATGTTTCCTCCTTGCTGGAATCTCTCCACTCATAATTTAGCCATCTTTCGCTGTCTTTTGGTCTTCACTTTCATAATGGTCAAATCAATAGCGTCGCCTGCTTTTAAATCCATAAACTTTCTTTAATCTTGCCAATATCTCAAAAGCTACCGGGCACACTTCAACCACATTCAACACACTGTAAAGACTTTCTAACCTTTCCGGCTGGTTTGTATACGGATACGTCTTACAGCTTTCAGGTTTCACATCACCCAGTTTACATTCTCCATCTTCATCTAAGAAATCACAGGGCCGGTGCTTGGTTTTTTATAGTTGTATTCTCTTTGGTCGAATTCCAGAAAGAACTCTTTGAACTGATCAGCTGTTAGCTTCATGTATCCCGCCGCTTTTTCCAGTTCCTCTTCTTGAAATGTTCCTTTATACATTTTGCAGCAGTTTCTGCAACTCCTGCAGTCATAATCAGCAAACAGTTCGTTATGCAATGCCAGAAATTGCTTATCCAGCTCCTCTTCATCGGCATGATTCTTCAGGAAGGAACGGAATCTGAAATTGTCAGCCTCCATCATCTTTGCTGCTTTTTTAACTTCACTCGGTTTCAGCATATCTTCTGTTTCACCTCACATTATCAGTAGTATTGACAACATAATGTGTAAGATAGGTTTTTTCTATAAAGGCATCTCCGGATTTGCTAAAACGCAAGGGAATTTTCTTCCCTTTTACGCCCCACCGGTTATATGCCGTCCATGAAGGCTTTAACTGATTCTCCAGCGCATATACCCTAAGTTCTTTCATGATGAGTCTTCGATTTCCTCGACGCGAACTCCGCTTCTCTATTAATTTGAGACTGCAATCCCTGCTTATCGTAGCCTATCAGCCATTGGATGATGGTATCGACTTCCGCTTTCGTGCGTCCTTTACGCTCAGCTTTTTGAATATACAGAGGGTAGATACTGGAGATTTTCATTTTGTATACACGTTCGTTATTCATTCTTCATCCCTTCACTTGCTTCGGCGCTTCCTCAGCGACAACATTCCAGTTCACGCCGAACTTGTCTGTCACTGCGGCATGGAATACACTGTAGAAGGTCTCGGTCAGCGGGAGCGTCACCTCGCCACCCACGCAAAGCGCAACGAAGATAGTCGCCGCTTCCTCTCCCGTAGGTACCGTAGCGGTTAGTTTGATAGTGTCGCCACTCTTGAGCGGCGTAGCTTCATCGGCAAACCAGATGTTCGTACCGCAGACGTTCATTTCGGCGTGCATAACCCAAGTACGCAGCAATTCAGGCGGCGTCTTTGATCCCTCTGGCATATAGTCACCGTAGGTCAGGATTTTGGGTTCGTCACAATGGAAGACGGCGCGGTAGAAATTCAGTGCATCTTTGCAATTCCCGTTGAATGTAAGATAAGGTATAATCATGGTTTCCTCTCCTTTATTTTGCGTTTGGTGATACTCCTTCTTATTCTTTCCCAATATTTCTAACGAGCAATCTTTTTCAGCTGGATATCAACAACGTTTATCATCCAGTTAATCTTCTGCTGTACTTTTAGATCCGAGCTTTTCATTTGCTCTAATTTTAAACGGCATAATTCCAGAGTAGATTGATACCTCATGCTAATATCCATTTCATCACCGCCGTTCACGGACAAGGATTTCTGAGTAAGCCGGATATTTTTATCTTCGTATTGCATTTCTATGCCTAATTTCATAAAGATCAGCAGACTTTAGCCGCCTCAAGATAAACAAGCGGAAATGCGGCTCTTAATACTTTCCGCCGGCCAACAGAAAAACCATTTCTCTCAATAAACCCGGTATATTCCTCCGGTGTCCACTTCGAGTAAGTTTCAAACCCGATCAGCTTCAGTATTTTGGCGTTCAGGTTCCAGGTAGAGTTCTTTAGGTGCCCATGGGCAAAGGTCGGCGCGATCAGTAACCCACCCGGTTTCAATACCCTGCGGATGCCCGCAAGCGCTGCTTCGGGGTCCGGAATAATATGCAAAGCATTGGAAATGATGACCGCATCAAACGAATCCTCCGCAAAGGATAATGCCGTAGCGTCTTCAATAGAAAATTTAACATTTGGCGGAGCAATTTTCTTTTTTGCGGTTTCAATCATCTTGGGGGAGAAGTCCGTCGCTTCAACCTGCCGGACAAATTTGGCTATACCAAGGGCAATCAAACCGGTTCCGGTGGCAACTTCCAAAACCCGCATATCGGCTTTCAGTACTTCCGACATCAGACGGTACATTTCTTCGTATGCCCCTTTGCTAAACCGATTAATCTCGAAGTCATAAAGCCCGGAATACCGGTTCCAAAATTTTTTGTTGTCGCCCATAATCAGTTGCTCCTTAACCTGAAATTTTAACCGTCAATGTCTGATTTATATTCAGCTTCATTCTCCCTTACTGTTGGCGCATTTCCACAATCCTCACGTTCTAGAAAAATACCGTGAGGTGTTTTTAGCATCACTCCCATCTGAATGAATCACCAGTTTAAATAAAACCCCCGTTTTATAATTGGAGCATCACTGTAAGAGAATCCCGGCCCGCCATACATGACCTCTACTCTTGCCGTTCTTTTTCCGCCATAGGAATGTGCCGCTTTATCTTCAATTCCCATATATGCTTCTGCCTCAACAATTTTTGCCGAAATTCTCTGTCCTTCTACTTCGTGCACAAGCGTCTTACCGAAAAGTTCTCTGGCAACGATCACTGAATCTCTATTATAAAATTCTTTGCCTAATGCCTTCATTGTCTAGTGTATTCCTTTCCCCATTCTTAACGGCAGCATCCGTCACCCCCATATCAAATCCTGCTCTGGGGTCATATATACCTACTGCCAAGCAGAACAATAAACCTGCGCAAGATTATTGACACTACCGACACCTTGTATTTGGCTATGGATAGCTTATCATAATAAAACAGATTCAGGCCATGGTTTGCTCTGAATCCGTTTTTTAATCTGTCAAGCTATCGGATTGAATCGTGTAACTGTGTCTACCCATTTTTCAATGATTTGGTGGGCTTGAGAGGGCTCGAACCTCCGACCCCCGCGATGTGAACACGGTGCTCTAACCAACTGAGCTACAAGCCCGAAGCAGGATGACCTGCTCATTAATTTTAGCACATATTTCCTCATTCACCAACTTTTTCGTTCAAATCATTGCCGTCATTCTTTATCTAAGCGACAGTTATGGATTATGTATGACTTTTTAACTTGCTAGAGTTTCAATTTATCAGCGAGTCTGGCGAAAAACCGCGGCAGAAAAAAAGACAATGGTAGGGCGGTGAGAAAACCCACGGGCCACCTGGATAGCCAGACTATCCAAAAACCGCCTGTAAAGCCTATATTTACGATGGTCATCACGAACGACATTACCATAGAAAAGGTTAAAGCCATACCAATGCTCATAAATAATGCCCGCTTGTTAAGGTAGCTATTAGGTTTTTCAATTGCATTTTCCTGCACAGCCATAATGTATCATCATCCCCCCATCTCAGCGATATTTTATGGTGCGGGTGTGGACACTCTGGTTAAATAAATTCAGAGATAATTTTTGGATGGGCGGAACGATAATTAAGGACAGCGGAAATGCCACCACAAAGCCGATGAGCGTCGAACTCAGCCATGACGTCAGGAATCCCGGCATGATTCCCCCCGTATAGATCAAAAGCATAAAAAAACCCATCGCGATACTGAAAACCAAGGATATCATAAAGTTCATAAAAAGAATTTGTTTTTTATTCAACCTCTTTCCTCCTTAGTTTGGGAAACTGCTTCACCTCCTTGCGGCAACCAACTATGGAACACGGGTAATCATCATTTTTTTCACCTCCTGTACATAATGATTAGGGAATCTGGAACCCCTTTACTTAAGCATATAGCGTCTTTAAGAATTTTAAAAATACATTATAATTCTAACTAAGTATAATCTTTTGATATAACAGATTGAGGTGATACGAATCATGAATTATCGCCAACTCAAATACTTCACGGTCGTTGCCAGATTGCTTAACTTCTCCAAAGCTGCCGCAGAACTCTACGTCAGCCAGCCTGCCTTAAGCAAGCATATTGCCGAATTGGAAAAATACTTTGGAACCGCCCTTTTCCTTCGAACTAACCGCAACCTCGTTTTAACCGAAGCCGGAAAGGTCTTGCTTGACGAGGCGGAAAGCATCTTCGCCAAAGAGCCAGAAATCCTGCGCAAGGTAAGCGAAGCCTCCAGGAAACGAACCGGGAAATTAACCATTGCCTTCATCAGCACCAGTCTATCATTTCATATCCCTTTACTAGTTAAGCAGTTTAATCACGAATATCCCCTGATTGAAGTTAATCTGCAGCGCCTTCCTTGGGGCAAAGTCGAACGTGCCGTTTCCGACAAGCAAGCTGATCTTGGGTTCATGATATCGCTTAGGGAAGAAAATGCACCTGTTTCAGCATCCTATGTCTTAACTCATACCTATCCGGCCGTCGTTGTAGCCAAGGACCATCCTCTAGCCGACCGAAACACCATCCATATGGCCCAGCTTAAGGATGAACAATTTATCCTGGTCTCTCAGGGTGCTCAGCCCAGCCCTTACGAATACACGATACGCCTATGCCAAAACGCAGGGTTCACGCCAAACATCACCACTACCTGCCCCCTTGCCGAAACCGCTCTGATGCTGGTCCAGGCCGGCCTTGGCATCTCAATTCTTTCAAGGCTCGCCCCGGTCCAAGGTATGAATAACGTGAAATTCATTGATATTGAAGGAGTACCCGCCTGTCCGTTCTCCGTTATATGGAATAAGGAGTCCACTAATACTTCTTTAGGGGTATTTCTAGAAAAAATAAAACAGTATAATTGGTCTAATCCTGATGAGGCTAATTATACTGCTCTAAAGCAAGGCGATATATGTTGAAGCGCGGTTGAGTCTTTACCAGGGAATTATTCCATTGCGGTCGGAGAAAGTGCCGGTAGGACCATCCTTCCCGATTGTGGCCATCTGCGCGGCTTTTTTATGAAGCTCAGGTTTTATCTTTACGTTGAAGCTTCCTTTATAGACTTTTTCCGGCTCTTTTCCGTTCAACCGGCATAGTTCAAGATAATCTTCCACGGCTTCCTCAAAAGCCTCAAGCTCGCCGTAAAATACTTCATCCTCGGTGCTGTAATGTACCAAGCTGATATAATCCTTGTAAAACATAACATCTTTCATAATTAAATCTCTCCGCCTGGATTTCTTCTGGACAAACAAACAACAGTCTCCACACTCACTGTATATAGAACTTTCAACATCTATCCTTACCCTTTATTGTGTAGTGTTACCTATTACACTTGCTAATAGCTGCATCCATAGGAAATACACTTATTTTTCCTTACTCTCAATTATTAGCCGTTTTATATCAAAACTCCTTCACCGTTGGCAAAATGTAGACGATGCCTACGTAACAAAAAAAAGCAGAACCCCGACCAACAATGCGACCGGGTTTCTGCTCCCAGGCAAAAAACCTTAAACAACCATGACAATCATTTCCGAACCCACTATACTGTATGTCCTTAGATAATCAAGTGTGACAGCCCTAATACAAAAAAGGCAGAAACCCCTGGCGACCGTACCAAGGATTTTCTGCTTACAACTAGCGGCACCCTTACAGGGGTAAGGGATATCAAGGTCATTGATACACTATACTATATGCTCTTAGATAGCCAAGTGTGACAAACACTCCCGAGAAAAGCAAGAACCCCCGTTCGACCACCAGGGACTCTTGCTTTATATTAAAAGGAGCCGATCAATTTGACAGTACCGCACACCCACTATAAGTATATGCCCCCATTTAGCCAAGTGTGACAACCATAAAAAGCAGAACCCCAGCACAATAACTTTGCACCGGGTTTCTGCTCCTGAGAAAAAATTTCGACCCACTACACTATATGTCCCTATCGCCATAGATGTGACAGGCACCGGATTAGTTTTCGGTGCTTTTTTCGTGGGCTATTTCAGCCGTCACCAAATCATCTATAGTCATACCTAGTACCCAGGCAATCCACGCTAATGAAGCTATATGCGGTCGTCTCTCCCCCGCCTCTATTTTCTTGATGCGTATCACGGATATACCTGTCTTCCGCGCCAGAGTTTTTATGCTCATACCAAGATGTTCGCGGTGTGCTGTTACGCTCTTGCCGATTGTGATTGCGTCGTATTTTAGCATAGTTCCTCCATGCTGCAGATTATTCCTCGGTGCTTTTTTCGTGCGTGAGTAGCTCTCCTACTTCGATATCAAGATAGGTGCAGAGCTTATCCAGTGTTTCAAATTGTACGCCTTTTGCTCTTCCGTGGTAAAGGTCGGCCACTGTATTCCTGGCCAAGCCGGTTCCTTCCAATACTTCAGATATTTTAAGCCTTTTTCTGCCCATTATTTCACTTAGCCTATTTTCAATCATGATAACCACGCTCCTTAAACTCATAATAACAAATCTAATAAAAAACATCAGCACAGTGATTACATAAAGGAGGCTACCACGATGTATAAAATCACATTTGGACTGCTAGACGGCAGTAACAGGGGCATTGAATACGCAAGTCGGGTAAACCCTCAGATTATTAAGGGGCTGTGGGGCCACCCAGGCACAAGCGTAAAAGAGTTGGGGTAACGATGATGCCGGGAACCAAATCTATCACCTGACGGACAACCAGATTAAAATCAATCCGTTGCTGGTAACGTGCGAGTATATCGCAGAGTAAAAAAAGCCGAAAGCCGGGCGGCTAAACCCGGCAGAGAAAGGATGGATGAAGATGAAAGCAAAGCTCATGGAGAAGCACGCCGAGTTAATCAGGTCCAGAAAATACGCCGTAGCATGGCGACTGTTTCTGCTCCTCAATAACGAAGAAATTACGTTATTTAAAAACATCAACGGGGATTTCTCCGCTAAGCCAGATAGAGAGGCCGATCTAATCCTGAAGTCCATTGGTTGTAAGTGCTCAGATAAAAAGTACCTAACTCAGTATCAAATATAATAACCCCGCCTGACGATGGCTGCCCGGGAAGCAGCCGAAACGCTCTCCGGAGCGTCGCGGGATCCCGCTTCGAGCTGGTCATGCATGGCTGGCCTTGACATAGATTTATTTGATCTTTGAAAAATAAGTAGGAGTCCCTGTCGGAGCAACTTATATACTCGGTAATGCCCCTATTATAATAATAAAAATCACGGCAATAGCTATAACGATTTCCATCGCAGATAGTGTGACGGGCACCCAAATGGCCATACGCCACCTAAATATAGCCCATGTTTTTTCTTTTTTCTGATATGGTTTTGTTAGTGGGACTAACTCATTTTTGACATATTCTTCTGGGTAATGATCTGCCATAATCCTTTTAATTTTTCCATCAATCGTATTGATCCTGATAGATTCAGCAAGACAAAACCAGAGAAAAAAAAGCGTCAGGAGTATACCTGCAATTGGAAACATTATTACAGATATTTGTGGAAGTTTTACACCATTGAAAATTCCTATTGTCAAAGGTAAAGTCGATACGAAAAAAATCACCACAAAGAACTGCAGTATTCTTTTCCATAGGTTCTCTTGTCGAAATTTCCATTCCTCAAAATATAGATTGAGCAGAAAAAGATTTTTCTCTTCGTTTTCCACATGCATCACTCCCTATAAATATGCCTTTAGTAAATCATACCATATCTGCAATATGAGTTATCAAAAAAAGTGGAAACTTAGAAGAAACTAAGTATAAAAAAATATAAGCCCTCCCCCGCATCAAGCGAGAGAGGGCTTTGCTATGCTTATTCTTCGTCTAAAGGCTTCTCTAAGCTCGACAAATAATTCTTGGCTTCCTCGTAAAGCCTGCCTGCCAGCTCCTCAAACATCCTATAACTAATCATCAACCTCACATACCTGGGCAAAAGCTGATACCCCTTTTCCACCACGAAGCCAAACTTCTCTTCCCCGGTCTGCGGCGCGTACTCTTCCGCCTGCTTCTCCAACCTCAGCATCAGCGAGAGCACAATCTGGCCTGCTTTAGCCCTTCCCTGGCTGATCAGATAGATGATAAAGACCACCACGACAAGCAGCAGCCCCCAATAATCTTGAGCATACCCCAATAGAGTTTCCATGGTTGATCCCTCCTTACAATCCTAACTTCGCAGTCTCTATCCGGTCACTTCCGGCATAGTAGAAATTCCCGTTGCCATTTGTCCCTTGCACCCCAACCCAGTGCTTGCTCTTGGCTTGGATGGTGTCCGCAAAGGCTTTATGGAT
>NZ_FRDN01000027.1 GCF_900143285.1 Desulfitobacterium chlororespirans DSM 11544 | reverse complement strand
TTACAATATTGTTGCATTTTTTATTTTAATATACCTTACTGGGGCTATGGATGTCAATTATGATAGGTTGAGCCCAAAGCCCCGATATTGAAGTATAGTAAGTAGTTTTTAGAGTTGAACCATATCATACAATTGATCCCTCTGGTCTTGATTAATACCAATATAACGCAAAGTGACACTCTGTGAACTATGGTTAAAAATATCCATGACCAGGCCGATATTATACTGAGATAGTTTATATGTCCAATAACCCCATGTTTTTCTAAGACTATGTGTTCCAAAATTCTCTATGCCTAATGTAACGGCGGAATGCTTCAATACCCGGTATGTCTGAATTCTGCCGATATAGCCCCCTTTTTGGCTAGGAAATAAATAGTCTATTAGTTCCAGATTTTGCTTATGAATATAACTATTCAGTGCTTTTCGCAAAGTGTTATTTAGTTTAATTTTTTTTAATTTCCCGGTTTTTTGTTCAGTTAAAACCAAGTAATCTTTAAATTCCTTCTTGCGACAATAAATATCTGAAACCTTGAGTGTAATGATGTCGCTGATCCGCAGTCCTGTATTAATTCCAAATTTAAAAATCATAGCATATTTAGGATGAGATTGATTGAGATGATTATACAGTGTTCGTATTTGTGCTTTATCGCGAATTGGTTCAACCGTCATAAATTGTCCTCCTACGAGCGTTTTTCCCTATCCATTATAATATTAATGTGAGTAATTAAGAGGTACATGGCACTGGAAATAGCGCCTTTTCAATAATTTCACAGAATTATTTTGGTTTTAACTGACTGAAAAGGTACTTAAAGAGCTATTTATTCGTAATGCATTTATTTATGCAACAATATTGTAATATTGTTGCATTTTTTATTTTTTCCTATCACTCCGGACTTTATACAACCCTTGGCATTTGTTCTAGATTTTCTCCAATGGCTTTAAGGTTGGTCCCTCGAGGGGATTGCCATCCACATCGTAGCGAGAGCCGTGGCAAGGGCAATCCCAGGACCTCTCCGCATCGTTCCACTGAACCTCACACCCCAAGTGAGGGCAGGTGGTATCCACTCTATGAAGATTAGCCTCAGGGTCCATATAAAGCCCTACACGGCGGCCATCCATATTGGCAATCACCGCCTGACCGGGACTTAAACTATAGACTTCTTTCCCTTTCATGAGCTTCCCTGCCGTGAGATCAAAGGCCAGCAAGGAGCTGTTAGCCGCAAAACTCGCTGCGAAATTCAACGATATTGGTCGGGAGGGATTATACACCTCTTGCCATGGGGAATATCCCTTTATGATCCGATCCCGGATAATTAAAGCGGCTGCCGTGCCCTGGGTCATGCCCCATTTCCGAAACCCTGTGGCAATCAATAGATTGGGCTTGCTCCTGCTGATTTGGCCGATGTAAGGCACTTCATCCAAGGTGGTGCAATCCTGGGTGGACCAATGATAGGGAAATTCCTCTACGGTAAAAAGCCTCTGGGCAAACTCCATGAGGTTTTTGTAGTGCTCGGTCAGATTTTTCCCATGGCCTGTTCTATGTTTTTCACCAACGATAAGAATCCGCTCCCCATCAGGAGTCGGCAACCCCCGCAAAGAACGGGCCGGCTCTTCGGCATTAATGTACATTCCGCCGGGAAATAACTCCTTTGCTTTTACGACTACAGCGTATTCCCTTTCTTGATAGATTTTGGATACATAAAGACCAGGTAAAATATTGAATGGATAATGAGAAGCCATCACCACATAATCGGCCTTTACCTTGCTGCCTTGCTGGGTCAGCACTATAAAGGGACCGCCTCCGCGAATATCCACGGCCTTAGTCTGCTCAAAAATATGCCCGCCCTTTTCTTCGATCTTGCGGGCAAGGGCGAGAAGATATTTACGGGGATGGAACTGGGCCTGCTGCTCAAAACGCAACGCTCCTTTGATGGCCAGAGGCAGGTCCAGCTCAGTGACATAATGAGCATCAATTCCACAGTGTTGGGCTGCTTTCATTTCCCTTTCCAGCTTCTTTATGGTTTTATTCTGTTGAGCATAGATATAAGCCGGCTGCCGGGTAAAGTCACAATCAATCTTCTCCTGTTCCACCAGCTTCGCTACGAAATCTATAGCAGATTCATTGGCTTCAGCATATTGTCTTGCTTTTTCCCCTCCCATCTGCCGAAGGATTTTATCGTAGATAAGACCATGCTGGCTTGTGAGCTTGGCAGTGGTATATGCCGTTGTCCCCTGGACGATACGATCCGTTTCCAGTACGGCCACCTTAAGACCTTCCTGAGCGAGAAGGTAAGCCGTGCTGATTCCAGCCATCCCCCCGCCGATTACCGCGACATCAACGGAGATATCACCTGCTAAAGAAGGGTAGTTGGTCTTAGGTGTGGAATCCAGCCAAAAAGAGGGCGGCGTCTCCTGACTTTTATCCAGATAATACTTGCCCTTTGTATGATTAATTTTCATGAATTCAACACTCCCTAAAACTAAAATTTTTTACGATTTCTGCATTGGCTGCCTTATTTAGGTTACCCTCTTTTTCCATTATCACTCCTGTTTATGATCAGTCCTTGGCTTGGCCGCAGCTCATCCCTGCCTGCAAACTATAATTATCAAACATCGAAACCCTGCAAACTGTCTGGGGAAGAATTTATTCTGAGTAGTTTCAAGGAAACCCTCAACAATCGTTCCTATGAACAGTTGTTGAGGGTTTCCTTAACCTCCGGAGTCTGGTTTATATATTTAAAAAAGCTTTCTTATTCATTGGGATTCCATATTAGACATCAAAGCAAATATGGATTATGCTAATGGTAATATAAATAGAAAACGGGCCAACCGTTAATGATGGGGTAGATTGAATAAAAGGGAGGAATTATAATGACAACAGCATTATGGATTTTAGCTGCATTGGTTTATCTGACATTTGTGGTCGTTTATCTGAGACGTGAGATGGTGAAATTATCCAACCCTCATACATTGGACCATGAGAACAGAATGAGTAATCAACAGCCTGAACCCAAAGCTCATCTCTACTTAGCTCATCCATCCCGGTAAAGACCGAAGGCCCCATCACTGGAGTCTTCATGAGCCTTAACTGATGAAAGACCGTAAATGGGCAGCATTTACGGTCTCTTGTTATCCTTAGGCTTTGCGCAGCTTAAAGGTGCATTAGGAGATATCTTCCAAAGCCTTACCGCCGGTTCGCATTCCCCACAGCAATAACACCGCCACAGGGATACAGACCATGATGGCGACCATGTTATACACACCGGAGAAATAATATAAACCGAACACGACAGGTACTATATTCTGCAATACTGCGGTAGCTAAACGTCCTGAAGCATTGTGGATCCCTGTTGAGGTATTGCGCATCTTGGTGGGGTAATTCTCGGCTATATAGCTAAATGTAATAAAATTTAAAGCCATATTGGCAGAAATTAAAAGAAACCCGCAAACGACAATGGGAATAAATCCTTCGATTTGTCCAAAAATCACTGCCAAAACTGCAACGCTGACAGCCATCGCCGCCATGGGTATCTTTCTTCCCCCTTTATCCGCAATTAAGGAAGAAAAATAACATCCTGCCGGAACACCAAACATGAGCATGGTGGAAGCGGTCAGTGCATCCTCAACTCCTAAACCTCTTTGACTTAGAAGAGTTGGGGTCCAGTTGGTAATCACAAACCCTGCCGGCACCGTTAACATAACAAAGAATAAAATCACGAAGGTCCGTTTAATGTATTTCCGGGAGAAAAGGCCAACGATAACTTCCCTAGTCTTCACTTTAGGTTCTACTTTGGAGGCCGCTTCGCTCAAGTCAACCTTGACATGACTCAAGTCCTCAATGACTTTTTCCGCTTCTGAGATTCTGCCTTGGGCCACTAACCAGCGAGGCGATTCTTTTAGATATCTTAATCCCAGAAGAAACCCTACCAGGCCTATCCCCCCAACATAAAAGATATACCGCCAGGCATCAGGGCTCATGGGAATGATGATGCGGCATAAGATTCCTACTAAGGGAGCAGCCATAAAACCCACCGAAGCCGTTAGGCTCTGCCACTTTCCCCGGGTAGCTGAGGGCGCCATCTCGGCAATATAGACCTGAGAGGTAACCATCATACAAAAGATACCAAATCCTGTAACGGCACGGGTTATGGTAAACATTGCAACATCCGTGGCGAAGCCATTGGCAACCGAGGCTATGGAGAACACCAGGATAGAACCAAGAAAGGTCTTTCTCCGGCCGATGAAATCTGAAATTATTCCTCCGGTTAAGCCCCCCAGGGTCATGGCTACAAAATAGGCAAAATTGATCTTGCCCACATCTGCCATTGTAATCCTCCAGCTCTGCATTAAGGCCGGAGCAATGAACCCAAAATTCCAATTATCCATTTGCTCAAAAAAATAAGCTAACATAACAATGAAGAATAAGATCTTATGAACTGATGTAACTTCCAGACCATCAAAATAGTTGTTTTTGATCTTGTGAGATGTTTTACTTGCTGTTGTCTGAGAATTCTCTACCAGAACTGCCATTTCCATTCTCCTTACTGTCTGAAGAATCTAACCTTACTGTTCTATTCTCCACATAACTATAGATTTTTCCTTATCTTGTCCCTCCATTACCCTTGGCTGCTCTTCGTGCTTTGTTTTTTTAAGACTGAGGCAACTCTCCTTTCTTCATGCACTTGTGTTCTCAATCCTAATTATAATTAATTGTTACACATCTCACAAAACAGCAATTTCTTTTCTCATGTCACAACAAAAACTTGTTAATCATATGGCCTTTGCCGTACTTTCCAGACACTCTAAGAATTTTTGTGCCGGAAGTGACATAGGCTGTCGCACAGAAGTGACCCAGGTGTAAATAAGCTTTAAACCCATAGCGGACTGCACCGTAAACTCTTTCAACAACCGATTTTCATTGAGCTCAAGCATAGAGACAGCCCCCATGGCCAACCCATCGATAATGGTTTGCCGAAATAATTCGTTGTTCAGGGTTTTTAAAAAAACTTTAGGAGGAAGCTCTGCCCTGCTAAAAATCTGGGTGATGATTTCCTCATATTGTTGTGTATCATAATAGACCATGGGCAATGTCACCATAGCATTAACGGCTCCCAGTTGCTCTTTGCTCAAAGCCCAGGACTTGGGAACACATACAATCAATTCATCCTGCAGAACTTCTTTATAAACCAGATCAGAACAGGAATGCAAAGGGCCTTCCTTACCCTTTTCCTGTGCTTCCGGATAATTGATAAGCCCCACTACCGCAGGGTCCTCTTGAATCCAGGCAACGGTCTCTAAAGGGGCTTTTTCTTTAATCGTTAAGTTCACATTAGGGTATTTTCTTTTAAACAATTTCAAAGCCTTGGGCAGGACCGCCGTTCCCGAAACATGAGTGTGGGCAAGGGTTAAGTTTCCCTCCACCAATTGCTCCTGTCCCTGTTTAAGCTGTTCCAGCTCTATTTTCAAATCATCGTATTTTCCGATGATTTCCCTGGCCTTTTGGACAGCAATCTGCCCTGCGTCGGTCAGGCTGATTCCGTGCCGGCTTCTGTAAAACAATATGGTATCAAGCTCTTGCTCCAGCCGCGAGATGACTTGGCTCAGTCCTTGCTGGGAAATATGCATTCTCTCCGAGGTCAATGTAATGGATTTAGAGTGGGATAATTCGATCAGAAAAATTAAATCTGTAATACGCATTTCAAACACTTCCTCGCCGTAGTCACTTGTTCTCTCTTAATTGAGTTTGGATAAGTTCATCAAGCTTCCTATATTGTACCTGCTTGTTACAAAAGGTTCAATCCTTCCCGCTACAAGTAATTATTGGCAGGCTAAGCGTCATCCCAAGGACAGTGTTGACTGTTTCGACTAACCCCTTAATACTGCAAAAGATGCTCCCTTAATGAAACAGACCAGCCTACACTTCTGTCTGCTTTAAAGGGAGCACCACTGAATTTTAACTATGCCTGCTTTAGAGTTTCACTGATAAATGTGTGTCATATCTCTTGTTGTCGATGTTGAGATAGATTTCAAACTCACCGGACAACCCTTCCCTGCTTACATAGAATTGGAAGTCGTTGTCGTTTTGTTCTTCGAAGGAGACACAGGCTGCCGTGACATCATGAACCTCCGTGGGAATGTTATAGAATTTAGATTGTTCCGCACCCTTTAATTCAAGATATACTTGAGATCCTTCTCTAAAGCTTGCCCGAACAGCCAACCGATCTTCTTCAAGGAGGATATTGAGCTTGTGTTTCTCCGGCAGCTCTGTTTCGGCATCTTTGAAGTTGATTTTCATGAATTCATGGGTTACCCCAAAACCACCGAGGAGTTCACCTTGGCCAAGGAGGAGGTTGGTCTTTTCATCGTAGGGGCTGATTCTTCTCGCTCTGTAGTAATTGCCGCCTTGCACTTTCAGCTCATACTTTAACTCATCATTCCCTACTTCTACTGTGATGGATTCTAAGGTTAAATGGATATGCTCATCTTTGTATTTGTTCAGAAGCATTGCCCCTAAGCCATCGGTGTGTTTACCTCTGTAAGTAGCGATACCCCCGGAGTGAACCATATAATGACCTTCGCTGTAATAGTCTACATTGCAGATATAAGGGGAGTAGAATTCGGCCCCTCTTTCCTTACCGTACTGCCATACTTGTTCGATCTCCATTTTATCGGTATTGATTCGATAGATAACACCGCGGGAGAAGTTTTGCTCAGGATCTACGCGGGCCGCCTCGTTTTTAGAACGATAGGTTCCGTTATCAAAGAGAAAGACATCGCCGTTGGGCAGAATTCTTGCCGCATGCTGCTCATACTGCCAATCAAAATCTCCTTTGGTCACATTTTTGAAGAAGTATTTTTGCCATTCTTCCGGCCAGCCTTCAGGGTCGCCGAGGATCCAGTTCAGCGCTCCGCTGTCATAATCGAAGTTGATCACGGCGTCCATATGACGGCCTGACATGGTGATGGAATTAGTGGGCTTATCGTACCACACTGAGTTATTGTGGAACCAGTCATGGTGGTTCCAGTCTCCCGCTTTGCCTTCACCGCGGGGGAGAATTTTTTGCAGATCCCAGGACTTGAGGATAGCTCCCGTCGCGCGATCAATTTCCACCACGAAGTCTTCCACGGAATCGTTGAAGTCGTTATCAGAAGCAGCCAGGATGTTGCCATTTTCCAACTCTACCGCATCATGGTGGTAGCCGCCGGGGAGACGATACTCTTTATAAATCTTTCCGCAGAAATCCATCTCCATGACACCAACGGTATAGTAAGGTTTTTGCACGGTTCGATGGGAAGTATAGAGCAATCTGCCGTTGGCTAATTTTTTAATATCCCAGCTCTGCAGATTGGTAATGCACCATCTCAGATCGCCGGCATAGTCAAAGCCCACGGTCTTTGCTGATTCGATAAGAGGTGTTGTGGTGGAGATCAGCATGAAGTCTTTGCCAAAATACTCCGGTGTAGTCCGGCAATACTGAGCTTTGTTGACATTGAGCTCTTCCACTTCAATCTTGACTTCAGAGGTTTTACCGTCGCCAAGTCTGATGATCACGGTGTTTGCATAATCGTCATACAATCCGTAAATCGGTAAGACATGCTCTTGAGCCGCCGCAAAGGTATGACTGAGATCCCCTGCGCTGGCTTTCCCTTTAACTGTGATCTCCGCGGTTGTTTCTTCATCCGTGTTAAAGCAGATGACTGCCGCCAGAGGATTAATGATATAAGGATTTTTGACAACCAGCGGCTTCTCTACAGAATAGTCCCCCGCTCTGAGTTCTGCCAAAAATCCTGCTTCAGACTCAGCTTGCATGGTAATAAGGTGTTTTTCGGTATCTAAGTACGTTCTCAAGCCTTCCACTCCTTACTAATCAAAATTTTAACTTAGGTTCCTTAAGCAGTCCGAACAGTTGGGCAATTTGTTCTTGTTACCTCTAGCACAATTATATACCGGTTTATTTGTCTTGCTAATCAATAGTTTTTTGGAGCCTTTCACAACAATTTGTTGTGCATATGCTTAGTAATTCTATGACGCAAGCCTATACTCCTGATAGTAAAAAAAGCAACCTTATTTTATTGGGTAATAAAATAAAGTCACTTCTTAATGCACTTTTATTCTATACTTTTTTCACAGCCTCTGCCGGTGCCTTACACTTTAAAACTGATTATAGATAAAATTTACTTCATTGGCTTCCGCCAATACGTAAACCACTATGATGCCTAAGATGATTGCTGTATAAAGCAGAGTTTCACCGAACATAGGCAAGAATCGCTTCATTGACTTCCACCCACCCTTTCCACCCCAGATGCATGGTATCCCGCAGAAAATATGGATCATATTCGTGATCGGAAAAATCCGCAAACTCATATCCGGCCTTGGTAACGAGCTGCTTCACTTTTTCATAGTATTGAGCTCTATCCTCCCGAGGAAATCCGCAATAATCATACCAGAGTCCGTTGACCGGAATACTGACGAATAAGGGTTCAATCTCCAATTCCTGACACAGTGAAAGCAATAACTCCAAATCCCCGTACTCAGGGGACTCCAGATAAGACTGGTCGTGCATAGAGTCTTTATAGTCGGGAAGCTTTTCCTTCAGATAGTCATTAAAATAGCCGTTGTCAATTCCAAATTGATTGTTATCTGAACGGGCTTTCCCCACCTCCTGGGCACGTTTCTTTTCCGATTCCCAATCGATCTCTACGGCGGACCGCTCTATGGCCGGTTTCGAATTGCTTTTATCCGCTCCCTTATGAGGAGACTCTTCCACAAGGGTTCGGTAACCCTGGACATGGTCCTTGGTTGATAACAGAGCCTCTTTTAATCTATAGTAGGGTTGCAACGCGCCAAGGAAGATCTGAGCTTGCTCAGCATTATTGGCTGAGAGGTAAGATAGAATCCGCATATCCATGCTTTCATCCTGGCCTAATAAGGAATCCACCCGTTGAGCAGCTAAACGTTTTAACTGGGGACTGATCTCTTCGTTATTTAAAAAAGTCAGATACTGCTGTTGGGAAAAATTCTTCTGGAAATCGTCAGAAGTTATCCCTGTTTTGCTGAACCACTGTGGAGAAAGAAAGAACACAATCTTTTCTCCTTTTAGGGAATCACCTAAAGCACCAAAATTAATCAGGTGAATCAAACTTTGGCAATACCCTCTGCCAATCAGGTTATAGTAAATTCCTGCGTATTGCCCTGTAAAGAAGTTTACCGGCTGAAAGGGATCGGTTGACCCGCTCAATTCTGAAGACCCATAAACCGGAATGCTGCCGCCCTTTTCCATCCCGGTCCTCTGCAGAATCAAGCCCTGGTTCTTCTGAGTGTTTAACTTATAGCCAAAAGCCGGATCGTAATTCTCAGCAATTTTGGAGGCTAAAATTTCATTACCGCCCCAAACAACAAGACATGAAATAACCAAAGCCAAAACTAGGGGGAGAAACCTTTTCATCCAGCAACCCTCTTGCTGAAGGTGGCGATGATTTTAGCCGGTGTGTCAATATCTGTTCTTTCGATCTCAGTAGGCTCAATTTTGATCCCAAGCTCTTCCGCACCTACTAAAAGTTCAATCACTCCTAAAGAGTCTAAGATTCCAGCCTCAAAAAGATTTATATCCCGTTCATTTCGCACCTCGTCGGTGCCGCATACTCGTTCCAACAGACTTAAAATCTTTTCTTCCATCATTGAGCTACTCCTTTAAAATTTATTAATACTTTATTTAAATAAATACCCGGAGAAGATTAAGAAACCAAAGCAGACCAGATGAAATGTGATCAATGTAGATGCCCCAATCCACAGGGGAGTGTTCTTATATTTTTTATAGAGAGCGCTATGCCTCTGAAAGTAGTCCGTGCCTATAATCAAGCCCCCGTGGTAAAGCCCATAAAGAAGGTAATGTATTTCTGTACCATGCCAAATTCCCATGGTTCCCATGGTTAACAGATAGCCAAGATAGGAAGCAGTGTAGCGGTTTTTAAAGCGTTTTTTCTTCATGGAAGCCATAACAAAGCGCGTGTAGAGATAGTCTCTGAACCAAAAAGACAGGGTCATATGCCAGCGGTTCCAAAAGTCTTTAATATCCTTGCTTATAAAGGGCTTATCAAAATTCTCCGGGGTTTTGACTCCCAGGATATAGCTTATCCCAATGGCCATCAGGCTATATCCCGCAAAATCAAAGAACAAATAGAAGCTATACCCATACATATAATTGACGGTTTCCACCAATCCATGAGCTTCTGTGGGGATCTTGCTCAACCAATAGGTGTAGATACTATTCCCTAGAATAAATTTGTAACCCGCGCCAAGGAGCAGTTTGTGCAATCCCTGATAGACCCTCTGGAGGTATTCATGGCGAGGAATGATCTGATTGACTTCAGTCAGGAATCTTCTGGAGCGATCAATAGGCCCGGAACTTAGGGTTGGAAAAAACAAGAGAAAATACGTAAAATCCACGAATTTTACCTCTTTAATAAGACCATCGCTTATTTCCAGAAGCATTTGAATGACTTTAAAAGTGAGATAGGAGATTCCCAAAAAACCCAGCAGCCTATCCGTAAAGAGGTGACCCCATTTGGATAAAGCCAGCGGCATTAAGGCCAAGAGAATGGTCAGCCATAAAACCCATTTCTGAGGATATTTTGGCTTCAGAAGACTATATCCTTTAACGAGAAAGAGTTCCCCCAGATAAAATAATACCAGCAAAAAAAGCTGAAGCTTAGAATCTGAGAAAAGCAGGCCGATGATGAGCAAAGATGCTGCCAGCCCATAAAGTTTAAGAGGTTTTTCCCTGACCCCTAAGAAGATGCCGGGAAGCAAAATCAGCCCGATGATATAAAAGAAAAAAAGATTACTATAAGGAATCACTGAAATTCCTCCATAAGCGCAGCCCGGTTCACTTTGCCATTGACCGTCATCGGCAAAGAATCCCTAAACATGATTTTTCTTGGAATCATATAGTCCGGCAAATAGTTTTTTAGTTCAGTTTTGATGATCTGCCCCATCTCAAAGTCCCGTTTATCAAGCTTTTTGTTCGGAACGACTACCCCTGCCAGATAGTGAACCCGCCCGTCTTTTTTAATGGGCAGGACAATGGCATTGGCAACCCATTCCACCTTGCGCAGGTTATTCTCAATATCCTCCAGCTCAATGCGATAACCATTCAGCTTGATCTGAAAGTCGATTCTCCCTCCATAATGAAGAATCCCTTCTTTCAGATAGCCCTCATCCCCCGTCCGGTAGCACTTTTTCTCATCCCCGTCGCAGGATCGAGTGAAAAAAGCCTTCTCCGTCATTTCTTCATTGCGATAGTAGCCCGGGCTTACACTATCCCCTAGGATGACGATTTCACCCTGGTTCCCCTCCTCCTGAGGGACCCCTTCCGAATCCACGATGAGAAGGCGACAATCCTCCTTAACCCTTCCTACCGGCAGAGGCTCGTTCCTGGTACACATCTCCAAATCCACTATAAGAGCTGTCACAGCTACGGTCGCTTCCGTGGGACCGTATGAATTAATAACCTCCCCTTGAGGAAACCGCCGGTATAATTTTTCCGCACATTGATTGCTCAAGGTCTCTCCACAAAACATAAACACTTTCAGATCAGGAAGAAGTTCGTCATTGAAACTGGAGTCTCCCAGGCACATCTCGGCAAAGGATGGTGTAGAGACCCATACCGTTAGCCCAGATTGCTTAAAATGGGCGAAGAGCTCCTTAGGTTCAGCGATCATGGCCTTATCAATACTGTAGAGGGTAGAACCGGAAGTGAGGGCCAGATAAAGATCCATCACAGACAGATCAAAGGAAAAGGGGGCCTGATTCAGGAACACCTCAGCCTCAGGAAACCGCCCTACTCCCACACCCCAATGCACAAAGCTCTCCAGATTAGCCAAGGTTATCTGAACCCCTTTGGGTTTTCCTGTGCTTCCTGAAGTGTAGATAATATAATAGGTTTCATGATCTTTTACTTGATAATCTTTGGATGGAGACTTGCCTAAATGGGATTGAATCAATCGGCTAATCTCATCTGCTCGCACTGTCTTGATCCCCTCCCGCTCCGGGCTCTCGCCAGGGGAGAGAATCAATCGAGTCTGGGAGCTCTGAACAATGTCTTCAATTCGCTGGCTGGGCAGGGAAAAATCCACAGGAATATAAGCATGTCCGGATTTTACACAAGCCAAAAAACAAATGAGCATCTCATGCTGTTTATGACCGTAAACAACAATGGGCGTTCTGTCGTCTTTCAATGTATCAATCAAGTAACAGGCCAAAGCATCGGACGCTTCTTTTAATTGTCTATAGGTAAGCCCGCTCTCCCTATAATGGTGCGCCACTCGATCAGGACAGCTTTCAGCATAGCTGTCTATTCTGGATATGAGATTCACTTCTAATCCTCCACTCAATGCAAAGGTGTACCTTCCTATCCTACCACGAATTTGCTCATTTGCAACTATCGGTTTTAAATCAGCTTATCCCTTAGCCCATGCGGTTTTAGGCATACTTCAACCGCTCATTAGGAATGGCTTCCAGCCGTTCTGTTTGCTATACTTATCTTATTGTTTACTACTTTATCCAATTGCACCGACCTTTAAAAAGATTAAAAGCACGCAAATGTAATTTTCCTGAGTGTTCTATATCCGCAGAAAGGATTGATCGGCAAATGAATAAGAAAACCCTTATCGGATTATCTATCATCTTCATTGTGCCAATGATTTACTACCTATTCTTTATGATGTGGGCCAATAAGCCTTAAAGGTTCCAATCCAGCAATAAGGTCCTGGCTGTAAGCCAAATTCGACACTGGTGACCAATTTGAAGCAATAGAGTAGGGAAACCATTCTCATGGCTTCCCCCTCATCAAACCGCACGTGCCCTACTAAGGCATACGGCTTACCCATTGTGTTTTGTCGTTGGTTTAGGTGTATAACGCGATGCGCCAAGCATAGTTCATTTTGCGAACAAGGTCAGGAGTGTAGTACTCTTGACCTTCTCTTTTGCCCGTTGATTACCTTTGCTTTCTTTTCTTGAACTTTTCGGGTTGTGTTACTTTAGCTGCCTTTTCAGTATCTTCTTTGGATTTTGCGTATAAGAGAAAGTCGGTCATCCATTGGAATGGAGACATTGATAACAGCAATTGCTGTGGATTAGCAAATAAGGATAATGAAACCAGGTTATCTTCCTTATATCATATAAATCAGACAAGTTGTATCATTAAAGGAGGTTCGGCTATGCAAAGAAACAGGGATGCCTATGTAAGCAATTCGAAAAGAAATCAGGCGATCCGGTTAATTTCTCATATTGCCAGTGAGATGGAACATGTTCTGAATCAGTCGCCCCATGGAAATTGGGCACAAGTGATTGGTCCTCTACGTCAAGTCATCGATGCTAATATAGGGGATAACGAGTTTCTCGTCATCAATAGCTTAGAGGGTCAAGCTTTAGTCCATTCCAACCGCTTTCGCGAAGGTAACTTTGTTACAAAAGGAGAATTGGGGATCTTAGGCACAACGAAACCTGTATCACAAATTTATCACCGTGACACTGGTGAAATCCTGCTTGATGTTATCTGTCCAATCTATGTAAAAGGCGAACATCGTTACGTTGCTCGCCTGGGCATCCCCCTTCAAAAAAACAAACTCGCCTATAATTTTGCACTTAGCTCAATTCCTCTATTCGTTCTAGGGTTAGGTTGGTCATGGAGCTCTCCCTCCCTAATGTCCATCGGACTTACCCTAGGTGCCTTCACCTTATGGGCTGCTTATTCCTATATCTTTCACCATAAAATTATCTCAACCCTCAATGAGATCTTCAGAGTTACCAAGTCCATTACCCGAGGTAATCTAACAAATACTGCAGCAATAAAAACAACCAATGAACTCTCTACCCTGTCCTACGAAGTAAACAAGGTGAATAATGGCATCAAGTCGATTATTGCAAACATCACTACTATCTCCCAAAAATCCCATGAAATCAGTAACTCCCAAGCTGCTCACACCAAAACTCTTGCCGAGAGCTATGAACAATTAGCCGCTCTTTTCCAAGAATTCAGTGCCGGGTCAATTGAACAAATCGATGGAATGAAAAGAGCCTCTGAACAAGTTCTAGAGATCCAGGCTGCTTCGGAACGAATTCGCTATAGCACCCAAGAGGTTCAAATATCCTCCAATTCCGCACGACAAGTAAGCCAAGATGGACTACGTGCTGTTGAAGATATTATCCAGGAGATGGACGTCATTTCGTCATCAACTTATAAAGCCAATACCTCTATTCAAAGCCTTGAGGAGCAAGCCCTGAAGATTGGCGAAATCGTTTCCATCATTAACAGTATTTCTGGTCAGACAAACCTTTTGGCCCTTAATGCGGCTATTGAAGCTGCCCGTGCAGGTGAGCACGGGCGTGGTTTCTCTGTGGTAGCTGATGAAATCAGAAAATTAGCTAGTGATTCCGCAGAATCGGCTCATCAAATTATGGAGCTTATACACAGTGTTCAGGACATGATTTGCTCTGCTTCTAACGATATGAGCAGAGGGTTGGTAGAAGTCGAAAATGGAAAAATCATTATCAGGCAAGCCGGAGATGCTATCTATTCACTGGATCAAGTTATTCAAGGTACCGGGGAAAAAATTCAAGATAATATTAATAACGTCGATCAACTTTTGCTCCAAAGCAAAAACTTAGCCGAAGTGCAGAGTAACGCTGTTTCCATAGCTTCCCAATTTTCCCTAGCTGCTCAACAAGCGGCCACCACGATGGATGGGCAAATGCAGTCCACTCAACAAGTTGCTTCTATGGCAGAAGATTTAGCCGAGACGTCAGAACAATTAGACAACTTTATCAAGCGTTTTACTTTATAGTAGGAGAAATTCCTACTTGCATAGCAGTTTGCGTTTGTAGCTTAATAAACATCGCATTGGAACTGGCATTGTTTCCTGTAAACTTCCTAAAGTGCCGGCAACTTCTGACACCATTCCCGCAGCTGACATGACTTGGAAAATATAACAAAAGCAGTAGTCGAAACTGCAAACGGATGCTACTCCTCCGATATGTTTTTTCCGCAAGGAAAAAAGTTAACACTCCCACCCATGAGAACTTAAATGCTTGCCTCCAAATTACGCACCAGTGCGTAATTTGAACCAAAGCAAAAGAGACCATCACAATCGATGGTCTCCTGCACTACCTGGCAACGACTTACTTTCCCAGGACCCTGCGGTCCAAGTATCATCAGCCCTGGAGGTCTTAACTTCCGTGTTCGGGATGGGAACGGGTGGGACCCCTCCGGTATAGTCACCAGATCCTTTGAAGTTTCAGTGTTCCTCTCGGAACCCTGTTCCCTCAAAACTGCACAGATCTTCTTCCACTGTAATCTAGTCTTCCATCGTCCTCACTGCAGATTTGAGCCCTTCAGTGAGTTCCTTTTCGTTGCGGGACCTTAGGTCAAGCCCTCGACCGATTAGTACCCG
>NZ_FRDN01000026.1 GCF_900143285.1 Desulfitobacterium chlororespirans DSM 11544 | reverse complement strand
ATTAATCTGGGCGCGGGCAGTCCTTTGCTTTTCCAGTTCTGCTCAGAACGCTATGAACGTGGCAGCCTGATCATAACCACAAACCTGGAATTTGGCCGTTGGGGGGAGGTATTTGGCGACAATGCACTAACCGTAGCTTTACTGGATCGGATAACCCATCATGCCCATGTTATTCCGTTCATAGGTGAATCCTACCGGTTTAAGCAGAGCAAGGGAAACAAAATTAACGATTAATTAACTGAAGTAACCGCCTGGAGGGTGGTCAATTTTTTGGCTGTCACGGTGGTAAACTTTTTGATTGACACTACTATCCCACCTCATTATAAAGCCTCCAAACCTATTTTTATGGATAAGCTGTTTTAATACTATTATACCATTTTCTTCTCCAGGTACATTTATGATTACTTAACTCAGACCCCTATACAAAACCCGGTGCGCAATTGCCGCACCGGGTTCTTCAGAAAATATAACCTATAAAAATCTTATCCTGCTTATATTATTCTTTTACCGAATAAAGGATTACCGCCAGATATTCCAAATCAACGTCACCAATATTCTCGATGGAATGAAAATCCCCCTCTTTGCATTGAGTCATATCCCCAGGCCCAAGTTCACAGATGTTACCATTATCGTTAACAAGGGCTTTTCCTTTGAGAATATAGTAGGTCTCGAAGTCACCGGCATGGGTATGCTGACCGATGGAGCCTCCCGGGGGAATGATGCTGACCCCGAAAAGACGACCGGTGCCGTACATCTCATCCTTCTGCAGAATATTAACAATACGGACCGTATCCTTGCCACCTTTTAAATTCGGTTCCAATTCGATAGGCAAATCTTTGGCTTTCTTAATCATGATTATCCTTACCTTTCTCATAGTGATTATTGCATGGTGTATAAGTATTATTGCATATTCAGAATCAAATCATAGATAACAGCAACCGCTTTGGCTATATCAGCGTATTCGCTCCATTCGACAGGGCAGTGGCTCCTGCCGTCCTTACTCGGCACAAATACCATTACTGTATCTAGAACCTGACCGATAGCCAAGGCATCGTGTCCTGCTCCGGAAGGCATACGCTGCCAACTGTAGCCATGAGTTTAACAAGACCCATTTCTATTTTTTTCTGCTCAAGCACCGGACCTTGCTCAATATGCATTTCGATAAATGCCTTGATTGTGCTCAGATCTACCTTCGCTTTCAGAACATTCTCCGGAACAAGGCCATATTCCTGCATAGCTTCGTAAACTGATATATCGTCTTTATCTTTATACTGATGCAGATCCTCAAGGGTAATCTGCCCCAGCATTGCTTTGGAGCCATCGATTTCAAATCAGCCTCAGTAAAAGTCTTCTCCAAATCCATATCCAATACGGCTGCGACAACCAGGAGAGGAGCGTTCAACCCATTTATCGGTTCTCTCCGCTGTGATATAATCGGTATGCCCCTAACTCCACTAATGTAAACGCTAAATCGGCTTGTCCCCATGATTCCACAGGCTTGCTATGATTTGATTTATGGTGGCCGAAAGGAGGAACTATGGATCTAAACGCTATGGATATAAAACGCATCCTCCACCCTGCTGATCTGGTGCCCTATATGGAAAAGCTGACAGCCGCCAAGGTCATCGCGGTGGATACCGAGACCACCGGACTGGACCCCCACACCTGCCAGCTCCGGCTGATCCAGTTGGCAGCGGAAGACCTCCCGGTGCTTGTGATCGACTGCTTTTCTTTCCTGCCCGAAGGCCGGGAGCTTATCAACGCTATCCTATCCACTTCAGGCGTCAAAGTCTTTCAGAATGCCAAGTTCGATCTGCAATTTCTGATGGCACTGGACATCTTTCCCCCAACTCTCTTTGATACCATGCTGGCCTCCCAGCTTCTGCGGGGCTCAGGGGGCCCTGTTCAGTCCAATTTGAAGGCGCTGGCCCAGCATTATTTAAATGAGGATCTGGATAAAGAGGAACAGACCAGCAACTGGCAGGGAGAGCTGACGGAATCCCAGATCCTCTATGCCGCCCGGGATGCGGAGATTCTCCTGAGACTGCGCAAGGTGATGATCCCGCAAATCCTGGAAAACCACCTGACCCAAATCGCCGAGATCGAGTTCCGTTGCGTCAAAGCCATGGCCCATCTTGAGTACCGGGGTATCTATCTTGATCGGCAAAAATGGCAGGAGCTTTATGAGAAAACGGAGGCAGAACGTAAAACAGCCCTTGACGAGCTCTATACCTATGTAGAAAGGCCTCTGATGCAGATGAGCCTCTGGGGGGAAGACGTGGCCATCAATCAAAACTTTGAAAGCCAGCAATTTGTTTTGAACGTACTGCACGAGCACGGCATTCCGGTGGCTGCTACGGCCAAACAAGACCTCTATCCCCATCGCCGGCATCCCTTAGTTAAAACTCTGCTCTCTTACCGGAAAGCCGCCAAATCCATCTCCGCCTTTTTGCAGCCTTTTACACCCCTGATCCACCCAGTGACGGGACGGCTCCATCCCCGCTACGGCCAGATCAGCGCCTGGAGCGGCAGAATGAGCTGCTGGAATCCCAACATCCAGCAAATTCCCCGGGATTCGGAATTCAGAGCCTGTTTTGCCGCACCACCGGGGCGGAAATTAATTTTAGCCGATTATTCCCAGATCGAATTGCGGGTAGCAGCCCAAATCTCCGGAGATACCCGGATGATTTCAGCCTATCAGCAAGGCGAGGACCTGCATCTGCTGACCGCTTCCCTTGTCGCTCATAAACCCATTGCGGAAATAACCCCACAAGAGCGTCAGGCTGCCAAAGCCGTGAATTTCGGATTGATCTTCGGCATGGGGGCACCCGGACTCCAGCAATACGCCCAGCAAAATTACGGTGTGGAGATGTCCCTGGAACAAGCAACAGAATTCCGGGAGCGTTTTTTCAAAGCCTATACCGGAATCCACCGCTGGCACCAGTCCATTAAGGCTCATCTCCCGAAAGAAGGGCGAACCTTGGCCGGCAGAAAATTCGTCTATTATGAAAAAGCCGGGTTGCCCGGATACTATAATACACCTGTCCAGGGAACCGCGGCGGATATTGTGAAAAAAGCCTTAGGGCTTTTGATTGAACGCTTAGCGGGAACCGCTACCTATATCGTCGGCATCGTTCATGATGAGATTCTGCTGGAAAGCCCGGCGGAAGAAGCTCATACAATGGCTGCCTTACTTAAGTCGACCATGGAAGAAGCCGCTAACGCCATTTTACCCAGGGTGCCGACGAAAGTGGATGTGCTGGTTTCAGAGAGCTGGGCGGAGAAGTAGACAATACGACAGAAAAATCTATTCACTCGATGCTGAGGAAGCTGAGGTTATGCAAATCCCTTTTTCAGCGGGGTTGTACTGATACCAGAAAACAATTCGTCCGTCGCTTAAAACCCCCAGAATGTGAGGAGCTGCAGCCGTGATGGAAACGATCTCCTGCTCGGGTTTGAGGGTGCCCAGCTCAATCCGGTTCAAATAATGTCTGTCGTTGATGCTGTCACTGCCGGATCTTTTGCTCGTGACAAACGCCGCAAAATTCCGCCCGATATAACTTTGATCATCAAAGCGGATATAACCTGTGTCCCCCGGTTCGCTAAGCTCTATCTCCCTTACTTTACCGGTATGAAAGTCCAGGAAGGTGGTTTTATAGCCATCCGTTTGACCGTTATTCTCCCTGCTGCTTTCAGCATACCAATACCCGTTAACGAACAGCAGCCCGGTATCATAACGGATGACCCCGGTAGCCAGGGAGCCTTCGATAACGATATCAACCCTTGTGCTTGTGCCTTTATCCAGATCGCAGAACGTAAAACCCGAAGTCGATTCATAACCGGTCAGCGTGGTGATAACTTTCCTCTCATCGGCGACAAATCTGGGAAAACAGTGATAAGAAGGGGTAAGGAGCGCACCACGGGATGGCTCGGATGGCTTAGGCCCAACCGTTTTGGCGAGAAGCTTTTCTTTTCCATCTTCCAGGGTGACAAGCTTGACACCTATCTCATCCGTGTAGACAATCCGGCTCAGGTCGGAGGATATATCATAGCCGCCGAAATAAACATCCGCCAAACCCATGGAATCATATTTCTGCTCCCTCTCAATTTTAGCTGCAACGATAGCGGGCAAAGGGATTTCTTCCAGCACTTCTAAATCTCTGCTATAGACCGACACTCTATCTTTAAAGCGCACAAACCATCGGCCGTCTGAAAATTTCACTTCCGTACTCTCAATCCTGCTGCTTAGCTCCACACGCTGCTCAACCTTCATATCATTCGGATTGAGCAGCAACAAGGCAGGGCTTTGGCTCTGATTATAAGGCGCATAGACAAGCAGCAGTTTTCCTTCAGCCTCTCCGACTATAGCAACCTCTTGCAGATCACCGCTAAAACCCTCGATGTTCTGAAACTCTTTGATATCCCCGGTCAAGGCAACCAAATGATTATTTATAAACTCCCGGCGGCCATCGACAAAGTAGAGGCTGCCGTCGGCACGCTCTTTCAAGGTAAACGTATGCCTGCTGCCAACGCGGTTGTCAGTGTAATATTCTACCCCGACGGTGAGTGTACCGTCATTGCTTCTAACCACTTTATCCAACCGGATACCCCAACCATTCACGATGGTATCAAAGGGCTTGAAGTCCTCTAAATTCGGTGTGAAGGTAAAGGCCTGCTTTTCCGGTTTATAGTAATAATCCGGTATTTTGCTCACATCCAGGGTGGTCAGGTTAAAATAGCGCTCGGCATACTTCTGGGCATCGGCCAGCGGAAAAAGAAGGGACAAGTTCCCTTCATTTTCTGGCTGAAGATCAGCGATGCCCTTTTCTTCCTGATATTTCAGCCAACAAAATTGAGCTACCGCTGCCGGGTCGATTCCCTGCACCGAATCAAACTCCCACGTATTGCCGATAGTATAAATCCCATCATAAATATATTCCTGCCAAAGATGCTCCAAGTCAGGACCGGGACTCTCACCGCTTATTGGTTTATTATCTGTGAGCACAGTTTGGACATCCTTCGTTCCTTCAGACTGCTGAGAACAGCCTGCAATGACGGACATCATAACCAGAATTAATCCGAGACATAGCAGTACTTTGCTATGTTTTTTCAATAGGCGCACTTTCAATTCACACCACTTCCATCATTAATTCCTTAAGCTAAGCTATTAATGAACCGGGGGGTTGTGGTATTTGCAGCACAAGTGCAATAGCATGGAGAACCGCTACGCAAACACCAACAATACTAGTGGATTCAAATATTAACCATGATAAGACCGAAGCTATAATACAAAGTACCAAGCAAACCCGTACTGCTTTTCCTGTATTTGCTTTTCTGATACCAACTAAGAGCAGAAAAACGACAACAATGGATAAAAGAGCGGTAATGATGGGGAACCAGTTACCATATCCAAAGGGCATCAGGCTAAAATATGGGAAATATTTAGTTACACGTTCTGTCGGACCAGATGCAAATGTCATAGCTATACCATATGGCGTCGCCATTAACATTATGGCAATCAACATGCAGCAAATTGAAATACATTTTTTCACCATAATCGGTCCCCTTCTCTACCTCAGGGTTCATTTAAACTCCATTCCCAATAATACATATTCCTCATTGAAACCACATCTTCGATAGAATCCCTGCGCTCCTTCATTGGCCCTCTCTGTTCCTACTTCAACTTCATCAAAGCCTCTTTTTAAAGCTTCCTCTTGAACCATTTGAACCAACCTTTTGCCGATTCCTTTCCCACGCTCAGCCTGGGTAATGATCAACTCATTAATGAGTGCCGTACCACCCTTATGAAAAACCGTTCTATAGAAAATCGCGGAAATGAATCCTACCACTTTTCCCGAAATCTCCGCAACTACATTTAAATATAGCCCTGGTCGTTGCTCCATTTCCGTAAAGATTTTGTTCACGTCTCGGAAGGCGATTTCATCACCTTGGGCTACTTCCCTAAGCTCATTCATCAACTTAACTACATCAGACAAATCATCCCTCTCACACAGTCTGATAATTACTTCCGACATAAAAATACCTCTTTTCATTTTGTTCCAAGTATCTTTCTTTCCACATTTCATTATCTATAATTGCAGAATCATTTTAATATGAGGAAGTCCTGTTTTAGGGGATGAAAAACTATCTCCAGTGACCACAAAAGCGAATTTTTCATAAAACTTGGTTGCCTCAACCTTTGCGCTTAAGGTTACTCTATCTTTTTTATCCAAGCGGGCTTTATCAACTAAACGCTTTACCAATTCACTTCCCAAACCTTGATTCCGACATTCCTCATCCACAACTATCTGTGATAATATTGCCTCCTGACCTTCATAATTCAATCTGGCATATCCATTAACTTTTCCTCCTGTAAGACAAATCATATGAATTGCTGTGTCCTCATATGAGTCAAAGATTATCTCTTGCTTAATATTCCATGGCCTAAAAAAGATCCGGTAACGCAAATCCACGGCCTGTTGATATAAGGGGTTATCCATATTTATAAATACATATTCAAACATTGTGGCCTCCTAAATCAGGTGTCCAAATACTTGGTAATGATAACGACTGAACTTACCCGTTAATTTCCTTGCGGTGCTGCAGGTGGATGCCGATATGCCCGATCCCTAAAATCACGACCGCTAGCAAAAGCCAGACCACTTTCCCATAGATGCCAAGCAAAAAAAATGCTATAACAGGCAGTGTCGCACCGGCTACAGGAACACCGCAAAAGCTGCTATAAAAGTCCCGCAATGTCTTTTGGCTTCTGAAATACCGAAACCACCAAACCTCATACATAAGCATTAGTATCACTGCAGCAATAAGCCACAGCGTCCATAGAGACCACTGACGAAGATTAAAGTCCGAGAAAATGAGGGCCGTACAGGTAACAAGCACCTGACCGATACGCTCAAAAAACAGCAAGACCTTATTCTCGCTTCGAAAATCATACCCCTGTGGCTGGTGTCTTATCCATAGGAAGTTAGGAATTGTCAGCATCAGCAGAAAAATCAGCCCTATATATGAAAAACCCAGATGGCCCATTGCTTTACCCTCACTTCTACGTTCTCTTGCACCGGCATTTCTGAGCAATCACCTTATTCATCGCATGTTGGTGCAGTATGCCGGAGGAATCACAGTCAAAAATCACTTCTGAACATTCTTGAATCAACCAATCATGATAATGTGTAAATAGTTCACCTGAAACCCATTTGCACGCGGTCGGCTCTTTTTCCGGAGGTGGATCTATAAACGGTTTGTTTACAAACACATTAAAGATATGCAAACCATTAGGGTTGGTAAATTGCTTATAGTTGCTGAATATCTCTTCCCGCAATTGAGGTTTAACATAATGCAAAACACCACTGGAAAACAGGATATCAAAATTAGTATCCAAGCGGTAATCCAAAATATCTGCCTTAAATACTTTAACTTGGATACCGGCATTGCCAGCGAGACGCTTTGTTTTCTCAATGCCGGCATCAGAAATATCAAATGCAGTTACGTCATAACCATTCCTTGCAAAGAACACAGCGTCCTTGCCTTCACCACACCCGATATCCAATAGTTTTAAACGAGTAGTTGGCGGTATTAACTCAAGTACACGCAAACACATTTTTGAAGGCACAATACCCCAGTAATACTCCTGAGTCTTATATTCTTCCTCATAGATGGTTATTTGCTTATCATAAGAAACGTAACCCAGTAACTTATCAATGGTTATATCCAATATTTTTGATAACCCCGGCAACAGCGTTATGTCCGGCAAAGTCTGAGCCGTTTCCCACTTTGAAACGGCTTGAAATGTTACCCCTAGTTTCTTGGCAAGCTCCTCTTGCGTAAATCCTTTTTCCTTGCGATATCTGCAAATATTTTTAGCCAATTCGTCTTTCATGATTTCATGCTCCTCTCTACAGGACTTATTTTATTGTTCGGAAAGAAGCAATTCAATAACTCCACAGTTGAAAATCCTATCTATTCAACCTATGGTTGAATAACCTTAATGGTCAAATACTTTATTCGCTCCAACCACATTCATCATTCTCCAGTCGCAGGCGCTCTGTCTTATAAGGCGTGATCGCCCTTTATGTACCATGATAGATAAGCTTTGAAGAGTCTATATTATTAAAAAGCTCAAATTCAAAGGTTTCCCAATACCATTGAGAATCAAAGACGTTATCTCTGGTGATGCCATCGGCTAATTGAACCGAAATCTCTTTATCAACGATTATGGGTCTCCTGCGGCCAAACGATTTATATGATTCCTCAAAATCAATAAATTCTTTATCAAAATAGACCGTCCACGAATCAGGTAGATACATTCTGATTTGAAAATCGCTCATGTCTTCTCTATAATCGGTTAGTTCCAACTTGATATTCAGTGTAACGTCATTATCTGTTATGCTTGAAACTTTAATGTCGATATCCTTAAAATCTATAGACCTCATTTGGTTATTTAGGTTTGATAGATAGATTGTTTTTGCTATATCCAGCGTTCCCCCCATTGCAGGCATTACCAGTATAAGCACAATGATAGTTATCAATAACTTGCTTTTGTCTGCAAACCACTCCAGCCTACACAATCCTCTTATGCCGATAAATAGCATTATTAATGGAATCAGGCCGGATAGATTAAGAACCGAGTTTTCAAATCGAATCGGCTTAATGATATACTGTATCATCGAATATGAATCCTGCGGCAGTTTATACACCAGGACCATTGATATAAATATAATGCCTAGGTATATAAACGCTCCCTTCAAATTTTTCCCCATTTCAAAATCCCCCCTGTCCTAAAGAACAACCAAATCATTTGACAATCCATTATTACTTGCCGCGTTCTTATCAATGAAGGTCTGGATTTTACGAACTTTCAGAGCCTCCCAGATTTATTGAGCCGCTTTAAGATTGATTATAATCTTTCCATCCTCATATTGAATTAAGCGCCCTGCCTTGATTACCGTTGCCCCAACCTTATCACTTACCAAACTGCCCGTACGGAATATTGACAGCAAAAATCCTATCAGACACGTATTAATTAGCAAAGCCCGCCCGCCATAAGAGATAAAAGGTAGCGACACAGGGTTAAATACTAAGAAACCCAAATTAAAAGCAATATATGTCAAAACCTGTATCGCAAATGTTAAAATAAGCGCTAAAGAAACAAGTTGGCCAAGGGCACTTTTTTGTCTCTTACTCATGAGCACCGCTCGGACAATAAAGACCGCGAAAATGACTAAAATACCGATCAATAACACCCAGCCAAACTTATGTGTCAAGTAAGTCAAAAGGAAGTTAGTATTTATTTCAGGTAAAATCTTTGCTATCGGATATCCATAATCGCCTACAGGCAAGCCTTCTCCAAATAACTGCGAATGCGACAGCAGCTTTTGAACAAGAGTTGCCATATATCCAGCTCCTGTGGGGTCTGACGACGGATTCAATGCAGCTTGCAGCCTAATTCTAACGTACTCTTGATTTATCATCGTAAAAAACATAGTTGAAAAGATGACCCCAGAAGAAAAATACACTATAAACAAAGCGTATAGCTTTCTTACCTTAAACCATCCTTTGGCAACGGCAACTGTTAATATAATAAGGCAGGAAGTGCCAACCAGAAAAAGAACCGTTAAGTAATGCATAAACGATATTAAAATTATCGGGATAATTGCTAATGCACCGCAAAAAGCAAGCCCCCAATATCCCTCATTGCGCATCCGATACACAAGCCCGGCAAAAATGGTGGGGAACAGCAACAGCGGATAAATTGCAGTATTATATCCGGAAATCCCGCCACCGGAAAGCCAATAATCACCTAATGCTATAGCCATGAGCAGCCCATAAATAATCAATGAGTATTTCCCTATGATCGTAAAGTCCAGAAAATAAGCAGCCAGAAAAACAATCACCGCCAGTCCAGCCCAAATAACCTGTCTGTAGAACCGTTCCATTCCATCATTGATATCCGTTCCTATAATGAATTGAATAGAAAGCCCCAAAATAATCAATAGAGCTGTCATAGCCAACAGCGGCCAATCCGGCTGGGGCCTGTGCGTACGATCAAGCTGCTCACCAACCATTACCGGATCACCCATTTCTGCTATAGCCCTGATCGCAGCCGTTTCCTCATCAAGGCCGTCTCTTTGAAAAGCATCCTTTTGGTCAGCCAAATGGTTTTCGATTTCCTCTAAAACATAGGTTTGAGCCCTTTTCCAGCGTATCTGCCGGCGGACAGTTTCCAAATAATCGGCAAATTTATTGGACTGTAGCAAAATCTACACCTCCCAAGACATTATTTACAGCAGAGGTATAAACTTTCCACTCTTTTGTTTTCTCGTCCAAGTACTTGCGTCCTGTTTTAGTAATACTGTAGTACTTGCGCACCCTCAGGTTACTCGTGCTTTTTTCGTAAGAGGTGAGCATATTTTTTTGTTCCAAGCTATGGAGCAGCGGATACAATGTTCCTGCTTTTAACTCAAATATGTTCTGCGATTTTTTGCTTAGTTCTTCAATCATTTCATACCCATACATATCCGTTTCTTCCAGTAGTTTTAGGATAAGCATAGTGGTGCTCCCGGTTAACAGGCTTTTATCAATTGGCATAAGAACAGCCTCCTTATATAGATGATCTATATAGAAGTATAGTATATCGACAATCTATATATGTCAATAAGCTAAATTATTTTAACTTCTTTTTAAATCCCTTATATGCTTCAGGTCTATATCCTACAGATTCATAAAAATTACAAGCATCAATTCTATTCGTTTCAGTAACAAGAATTATCTGGTTACATTTCTCTGCTGCTCTTCTTTCTAGTTCCGATATCAGCGCCCTGCCAATTCCACGATTTCTATGATCTTTATCAACGATCATATTTTCAAGAACTAAAAAAGATTTACAATCCCCATACAATTCCTCGCAGATCACGCCCATAACAGAACCGACAAGCTGATTGTCTTCAACCGCACTGAGCAATAGGTGAGAACCATTTTCTTGAAATTTCTTAAACTGTATGTACATCGTATCAATAGAGGAGTCCTCACCCCAAAATTGTTTATACAATTGAGCCAGTTGTGGAATATCCTCTTTAATCATGTCACGTACTATCATTGAGCTCCTCAGCCTTTCATAAAATATAGCTGCATTTATCAGCCGAACATAGGAGGTCGGCATTATGGTCCGTCATATAATATTCTCGGGGTTCCCAACCATCATATACTATTCACATAATCTAAGTTTCTAATCTGACGTCTCCTGCCTCCAAAACTAAAGCTTAACACGGTTGGCCTGCCCTCAAATAATTATGTATCTTATATGATAATTGAGGTATCATACGTCCCTTTTTAAGTAATGATTCAACTTCTCCAAGAGAATTAGCACCTAACTTTATATAAAAATCTTTTGCTTGCGGGCTTGTTACTATTACCAATTCATGAATTCCTAAGCTTTTACACGTACTGTCCACTAAATGATTCCATAATAATTTTCCATATCCCTTACCTATGCTTTGGGGTTCAATAAAGAAGTATTCTAAAGAACTTTCTTTATCGTTTACTAACAGACCATAAAAACCAAACACATTACAATGATCCTCAATAACATAAGTCTCATTATGGCTTATAAACTCTTCTGTTACCTGATACATTGATTTGAACTTTTCCATATAATCGGAGTCATATCCCCAATAGGCTTCGGACTTATAAGCTATGTCTGATAATAATTGCCAATCACAAGCCGTAGCTCGACGAATATTTAACATTTCCCTCTTCCTTGCCTGAAAAAATTCCTATTCAACGCAACCAATAATCATGCTCATAACCAATCGACAAATCGCTTCCCCAAGCATTTACCAAAACAGTTATCTAGTACACAAGCACTTCTGACGGCGCCCCTAGAGCCTCCGCATAGTTTAGGTTTTGGTATCTTTACGACCAAAGTATGGTCCGCACAACAAGGTTTCATGTGTTTTCACATAAGTCCAGTTAAACTCTTTATCCACGACATAGATATCATATTCGTCCTCTAAATCCTCAGTATTCAATATATATGCATTTTCAAGAATTAAAGCATAATCTGTATGTTGCCAGAAAACATAACAAGAGCCTTTATGCTCATTATTAAAGGCTTTTTCAGCTTCTTCTCTTTTTAGACAAGCTCTTTTTTCATAGCTAAACAAATGCCATAAGTATCCACAAAGCCCACTATTATTCCAGAGATAGATACTCTTTCTCTCTTCAACACTTAAATGATTAGCAAAATTATCTTCCCATTGTTTTCGCAGAAAAGCTCCCCATTTTGGAATTTCAGTTACTTTAATCTTTTTATTTTTAAGCACGTTTATAATTCCCATCTACTGCCTCTCTTTCCTAAGGGCACTCCTGGCAAATCTACAGGTATTTTATACTGGCATGCAGGGCAGATGTACTGTTAAGTTGCTAGATTCTCCTCATCACTTTCTCCATATAAACTCAATAAATCTACTACTTTGATCCCGTCAATCTCAAGTACCTCCAGCTCATCCGTATAAAACCATTTGATAACTCCTGTTTTATCACATACCGCTGCAACAGGTATTTCCCCGCTTTCCTCACAGGGTAGTAGACTACCCCCTACCTTGTTGTGTGTTATTTACTAAACATTGTTACCATATCTTCAAGTTCTTCATAAATAAACACTTTCTTTGAAATCCCGAGCATTGTATTTGACATTTCAGAACCCTTTTTTGCAACTATGTACACTGGTATCCCTTTTGCATATGCGTATCCCGACTCTATTCCTAAACCGACACCTTTTTCGGTTATATCAATTACAACTACATTGCTCGAATCGATTTCTTTGAAAGTTGCTTCCATTAGTTCGTTTTTGGAGTAAGCGTCACTGAGCCCCATTTTTCTTTGTCACGAATTATGCAACTAGTCTCATACCCCGCATCTTCAAGAATCGAAGCTATCTTTTCAATTATAACCCTATTTCTGCAGTCATGATGATACTTAATTCCAATATATGCTTTCATAAGTCAACCTCCAAATAATAGGTATTGTTTTAAGGTGTCCGACTCTCTATGCGCATGCTCAGCTACTAAGACCAGACTCTATCGACAGCTTCATATGACCAACCAGTTCTATAATCTCATGCTCTCGTCCTTCCCAACTATCATTACCTTCTCCTCGATAGGCTCTTCGGGCTAAATCAAGCAGAGCCCCTTGTTCTTTTGGTAGCCGGGGTATAGCCCATGCCGCAGCTGCATCTTTAGAAGAAATTTCACCAACTGTCACTGTCAGCCACATTCGTGCAAGAGTCAGGATTACATTACGCTCATCACCCTTAATACTCTCCATTAATCCAGGCATCGACTCCTTAATTGCTCTTCGAATATCTTTCATCGGTACGAGATCGAACATATCTGAAGCATCAGGCCCCACCAATGAAATACTATTTTCTCTTATTTGCTTCAGCAGGATAGTCAAATCAGGATCATAAGCTGATTCTGGGATTTGTCCTCCCTCATACTGCTCCCTAAGCCACTCACCATAGATAAATTCATTTTTGGGAGGGTATCGCCAAGGTACAACATCAGTTTTGTTTATAATCGTAACTTCAAGAGGTCGGATAGAATCAGTATTTCCTATCTTACCAGAGACCTCCATCAATCTGGTGACGAGGTCTCTTCGAGTTTCTGCGGGTAGTCTCCGATTAACAACCATGAGAACATCCACATCACTGTTTACTTGCAAGCCGCCGGCAACCGCTGAACCAAAGAGATATACTCCTTCTACAGCACTACCGAGCAGCTCCTGTACAATCTTGAGGGCTTGAGTTGCTTCTAACGGTATTGTTTTGCTCTCTGTACTCATCTACTATAAATCCTTTCATCAATTATCTCTCTAATCGGAGGCATCGAAAACAACCTGAATATGATTCTTCTGCTCTGAACCCAATTACAGTTTCGTACTATGTGTTAATCTTGTTTTCATTTGTTCTATTCTTCCAACATAAGAATATTATTGCCATCAAGATCTTTAACATTAAGCTCTTTCCCGCCCCAAACAGCAGTAATCGGTGGGTCAAGAATGACATTTTTTTCTTTCAATTCACGGTATGTTTCATCAAGATCATCGCAACGAAAAACAAATGTAACTGCACCGAAATTTGATTTACCCCATTTGTTTTCGTTCCAAATCCAAATAACGGGTTCTTTAATGTTGAAACCTAATTCCACTCCGTCATAGCTGCATTGGCTTGGATTTTTAGTTAAAATCGGGATACCTAGCTTTTCATTATAAAATTCCACAAGTAATTCAGGATTTTTCGATGAAATATTTATGCCACCAAAACTTTTTATCATGTCATTACACCTCTCACAAAATAACAATTTATTACTTCAGTTGACCAACCAACTTCAAGATTTCGTATATATTGTTTCATAATACTTCTGTTAATTAAAATCCGGCTTCATAATAATACCAGTTATCAGTAATCTTTTCGGTATACATCCAATTATCACTATTTGGATTTTCCCACTTTTCCTCCCATCTCCAGCCATCCCCATCTGATTTAAACTCCACAGATTTTGCTTGAAACCCCAAAGGCCTATCATTACTGATGTAATAGAAACCATAATAAACAGAATTCGGAACTAATCCACTTCCAGAACAATAAAAATCAACAAATTTCTCTTTATTACGCAGTGAATATGGGGTTATCTTCTTTATTCCTATTATTTTACTCGCTTTCTCATACGTCTGATTCTTGATGCATTCGTTTAAAAAACTTTTATGGGTATATACAATTAAGAAAATTTTCTCTTTCTTAAAACCAAAAAACGACATTATAATAACTACAATAGCGATAAAAATGATTATATTCTTATGCCTTTTGATATTCATATGCTTCAAAATCTGAAACACCACCTTCAGCATTAAATCCATAGGCGACGGCTATTGATTCTAAAATCGTTGACTTTCCCGAACCATTCTCTCCGATGATAAATGTGACTTTTGGATGAAAGACTAAAGTCTGTAGGTTTCTTATTGCAGATAAATTAAAGGGATATATAGAGAATGATGGAACTTTTTCTCTATCTAGTTCTATATATCTTATGTATTGCTCGAATTTACTTGATTTCATCAGTTCATCTCCATGAAAAAATAAACTATGGAATAGGCAATATAGACGTTTTGGTTGTGAATAACTCTCATCAATCAATTTTCTTTTGCAGGAGTAATAACCTTGCCATGGATGGCGGCCCCTTAATCATTGAACCACTCTACCACAAAATAAAGAATATGTAATAAAAGCACAATAATCAGGAACATTGAGTATAAAATCCGGAGAATCTGGATGACAGAGCCGCTGATAGTCTTTCCAATCTTCAGATGTGACTTCTAAATCTATTTCCCCCCAACGCATTTGAAATAATTCTGTCAAAGCCATTCTCATCTCAGATGATAATGGTGGACTTATATCTCTTACAAATGTCCGAAAAATTGGTTCAGCAAAACCAATTTGATTAAACCAACTCAAAGAACGCATAAAATGCAATTCAGGAGGCATCGAAGCTTTAAATGGAGCAATCCCTGATGAAGTAGCATTCAACCTAGCCTCAAGTAAAGGGTATCCTGGAAGTAACATTTGAGAAGACCACATAAGAATAAACACAATCCCTCCCGGTTTCACTACCCTGTGCGCCTCTTTCAGTAAGGAAACGGGGTTTTGGTTCCCATACCCAACAAAATCCATACTACCAGCCCAGTCAAAAGTATTATCTTGAAACGGGAGTTTACTTGCGTCCGCCTTCTTAAATGAAACACTTTTTTCAAGGCTCTTATCAGATGCTAGTGAACAAGCCTTTTTCAAAAATTCTTCTGTTGTGTCGATACCTAAAACGTGCCCATTTAACCCCACCGTTTCAGCTAGCAGTAAAGTATACAGTCCTATTCCGCATCCAATATCTAAACCATAGGTTCCTTCAGGGAGTCCTAGTTGACTAATTGCCGTACTAATAACAGGCTCTCTTATAGAATTTGAAACATAGAGGCTTCTTATATATTTCTCCGTTGATAAAACCTTTTTATTTTTCACTTTGATCTCTCCAATTATAGTTTTGCGACCATGGAGGCTGCGCCTTGGCTATCTCACAGAGCCGTATCTAACCAATCCATCCGCAAGTGTATCGTATGTAGTTCAACAACTCCTGGTCTATGATTCATTATTTCTAATTCTGAAGCTCTGATCCTTTATTTCTACTTAATGCGAAAGAAAATCCAGATCCATTCACGCGCCACGGACGGCACTGCCCTGACAAACATTCCTTTCTTTTAAAATCAATCTGGAACTTTCCTTGCAGAATAAGTAAGTAATATGCCAATTACTAGAAACAATACTGCAAGGTGAAATACCAATAATCCAATAGACCACATGCCTAGTACAGATACAATCATTAAGAAAATAACAATAATCCATACTAACATCCTATTCTCTTTCCATGCGCATAAAGCTCCAATAGTTGATATTACAAACAAACAAATAGGCCAAAATAATATCGCCTTTGCTCCGGAATGTTCCAAAGCAAACTGCAAAGCTGTTATTGTTTCGGGGGGAAGATCAGCCCGTCCTCCCGTATATTTGAAACCAAACCACATCTGATATCCCAAATAAATTGAGAGAAAAGGCGCACAAACTGCTAAAAGTTTAATTAGCTTTTTAACCACTTTTATCCCCCCTTAATCAACCGTATATTGGCTTTATTAATTCCGCTATCATCGAGGAATTCCATGCTGCTGAAAAGTAACTGTGAAGTGACACGGGCGGCAGATATATCCTATTGATAAAAAGCTATTCCTATGAGCTTAAGCACCCTACTCGCATACATCATCCTCTTCTAAAGTGTCGGGAATTCAGTGTTATTGGAAGGATGAGACCCTCGAAGCCAGAATGCAGTGTCTTGGATCTTCTCACATTAATACTCATCAATTAATCTCTTGCCAAGTTTAAATAACGGTCGTAACGACACAAGAGATACTATAGTGATTACAATAAAACCGATTGCCAATTTAGTAGCTACAAGCTGTTCTCCATACCTTCCAAAGACCACGTATAATCCAATCGGCAAATTTAATAAGATGCCCGTAAGTGTTCCTGGCGCATACTTCTTAAGAACTATTGTAGCTATTAGGTGAGGAAAGATGGCATTAAATGACATCATCAGTAAAAAACCAAAATACAAATACTTTATAATCTCATTTGAGGCTCCTGATATTAAAAAGATAAAAGTTAAAATATATCCTAATAATGTCACGACCATTACTGCAAAGTGAAACTCATTTTTCTTCACTTGAGGATGGTATCTTCCAGCGTACTTTGACCACTTGGGTAACCAAATACCTTCTTCAATATTATGTAATGTAAAGGACATCAAAAATAATAACTCAAACATCCTTTTCCTCCCCAGTTACATAGAACAACTTAAAACGTGAGGCAGGACGCAAGCTTATCCTTCCGCGGTATTTCGCCTAACATTTAGGAGTTCCCGCAGCATCCCGACCCCATTCATCATCATTTATAGGGAATAGCTCCCGTGCTGTTCCGCTATAATCCTGTTGGACATAATACTACCAACACTTATTGTCTAATAAAATGTCATAAGGCTTAAAAACTCTGAGGAGCGGTTTGATTCTTTCCCTCTATTTTTTCCTCTACTATTATTATACTTTTTTTGTAAATGAAGAAATTGCTACGTATCCTAGAAAAATTGCAACATATTTCATCCCATTACCAACTAAGAGAAAAAAGCTAAAACTAACAATTAGTTGAGGCCAAGTTATACCCAGATAATGACTATTGACAATAACTAAAGTTATAAATAACGGTAAGCCCAGAACCAATAACCTTTCTTTATTTACTTTCCAAGAACCAACTTTTTTATATTCATTGATAAAATGTAAACTTCCAATAAATACTCCAAAAATAAAAGACGATATGATTTGGACTGGAATATTCAAAGCATAATTAAAAGTTGAATCCGTTAAAGCTTTCATATATTGATTTAACCCGTTAGATGCTATAAGTAAAACTATAAAAATAACCAAGACACCTATATATTCTATGTACTTCCTCAAAGCCATCCCTCCATATTTTAGTGCACATTCTCCTACAATTATGAAGTAAAGCTCTCGTCTAAAGCCCGCCATGGACGGCGTCTCTTGAACCTCTGCATATTTACAATATGTAAGAATAGTGGATAGTCGCAACCACTTTTCGAAAATCAGCCATGAAGTATAAGCTTACTCGGCTACACTGAAATAAACCTCGAAAAACCGTGACTATGTTTGGCACTATGACTATCCTCTGGAAAATTCATTCGTACCTTCCCCAGCCTGTTGCACCTCATATTCGAGGAGAAGCATCCCACTGGGATAGGTGCGGTGTCGGACGAGCTCCAAACGCCGACGTATCCCGTGCGGGGGGAGCAACTGCACCCCACCTCCCAGAAGAATCGGTATAACCGCCGGTTCGAATGTATCAACCAGATTCCAGGCGAGAAGTTGAGAGAAGAGATTCCCTCCGCCGTAGAGCCAGATATCTCGACCGGGTTGCGCACGAAGCTCTCGAACTCGTGCCTCAAGGCCCTCGCTCACGATCTCAACATCAGGATGGTCCACCGGCTGAAGCGACCGCGAGACCACGATCACTTGCTTTCCGCGAAAGCTCTCGCCCATTGAGCGTACGCTCTCGTATGTATGTCGCCCCATCAGCAACGTATCAAATTGCGCATACAGCGCCTCAAAATCGAACGAGGGCTCTGGGGTAATCCAATCAAAATCATCGTTCGGTGCCGCAATGTAGCCATCCATGCTACATGCGACCTGATATCGCACCCGTCTCATCCAATTATCACCTCCACCTTGATCAACTCTTGTCCAACTGAAAGAAACTGTTTTGTCTAACATCTTAGTAATTGCGTGTTTTGCTACAAGTGCGACTAGCAACCACACTACGTAATCCGCGCATGGACGCGCGGCCTTTGCGTACGGTTTCATATAACGTCCTGAGGAGTCCCGCAGCGTCCCAACCACTTCCATTATCCGCTAGTTTCGGGATTCCTCTGTTATCTGAAGATCGGCGCCCCATAGGAATACCTAATTAATTGTTCCCTGATTTGCGCTACTACGTAATTACGCATATACTGTATTTAGAAAGAGCCGAAAGGGTGATATTCATGTCCGCTATCTCCCGTAGAATTTTCGTTCAAAAACGAAACCTTATAAGCCTACCAAGAGATATCAGAGAAAAACTCAATATTTCTGAAGGTGATGTTCTCGACATTAGGATAGATGACAATAAAATCATCATTGAACCCATGAAACTAGTCCCCTCTGGCCAAGCATACTTTTGGACTGACAAAGCCCAAAATGATATGCTCGAAGCCAAAAATGACGTTGAATCAGGTAACGTTCGTGAGTTTAGCACAATTCGCGAATTTCTTGACGGTATCGAACAATGACTAGGCGCTTCAGATCTACCCGAAAGTTTGATAGGCAATTTAAGCAGCTTAACTCGAAAACATTAAAGCAAGCCCAGAAAGCCATTGAGCTATTCATGTCTGACCCAACTCATCCATCACTGCGATACAAAAAAATTCAAGGGACTGATAACTTCTATGAGATCAGTGTCAATATGTCGATACGTATTATTATTGAAGTGACTTCTGAAACGAGTGATCAAATCAACACACTTTATATCATCGGAACTCACGATGATGTATTTCCACCAAAGTAGCCTCAACCGGCTACTTTTTTATTCCGCCGACTTTCAGATAACGTCCCGCGTGTTCCGAAGTCTGGTAGTATACATATTTGTCTTAGATTTTGGGAGCACGTTGTTAGACGACATATCCTCTAAAACAATTACAGCACTCAAACCTATTTAAGCCTTAATTTTAAATGTTTCGTAATATAAAAGGTTATAAATCATATCAAAAGAATACTTATAGATTCGATTCAACCTAAGAAATGCCCATAAAACTACCCCAACAAACGAATGCCTAAAGCTCATCCATAGCAAAACAAAGCCTTAGGAATACCCTAAATCCCTTATTCTTTTCTATTAAATCTTATCAGCTCATCTATCTTGTTAATTAATGCTTCATCATTGCTTGTCTTTCTCTTAAAAAACATTATTGCGCTTATCATGAAATAAATTACCAGCCCGAAAAATGCTATGTAAAATAAAAATGTAAGTGATGCAAAGAGCCCAAAACCAAAGTGTGTTGAAGCTGTCATTTTATTCTCCTCCATTTCAAATCATACTTTATATCTATTATCTTTTAAGATCCTAAAAGAATTCTCCGAAACTGGGGTTTTATATAACGTTTCGAGGAGTCCCGCAGCGTCCCAATCACATGCATCATCCTCTAGTTGCGGGACTCCTCTGTTATCCGATGCCGTACGCCCCTAAATCTAGAGCCCGCCAAGGACGGCGGCCCCTTGAGCCTCCATCTATTTGCTCTGTGATATCAGTACGTTCTTCGTTATCTACATTGTGGATGACCGTATCTATATCTAATAAATTTATATCTTTTGCTATCAATCTGGGTTGTAAAAGGTCAATAGAAATACCTACAAAGGCGATTGCTACTACAACTGTCAGAACCAATTTCTTTTTCAAGCAAATCACCTCCAATAATGATCTTCGTTGCCTATTTTCCTATTTTTACAACGTATTATGTGCATATAAAAGCTCACCGGGCCCTGAGTTGCCAAAAAGCCACGGCGCTGGCTGCCGCAACGTTCAAAGAGTCCACGTTATGGGACATAGGGATGCACGCGGTGTAATCGCAGTCAGCAATCGTGC
>NZ_FRDN01000025.1 GCF_900143285.1 Desulfitobacterium chlororespirans DSM 11544 | reverse complement strand
TTTCCATTCGGCACTATGCGGTGATTTGGCCATAAAAATATCCTCCTAAAGTAGATTTGGATATTTCCATGGTCTACTTTAGGAGGAGCATATCAAAGCCTTGTGCCTCTTTTTAATGGTTCAAGTAAATATGATCTGCCCCCCGGCAGAAAGATTATAAAAATCCCCTACGGTAAGGATACTGTCCAGTTGATCGCAAAAGTCTTCCTTTTTTAACTTAAACATCTCCACAGTGGCTAAGCAGGCATAGAGTTTTCCTCCGGCATCAGAGATCATCTCAATGAATTCTGGAATTGGTGGAATATCCAATTCCTCCATTTGTTTCTTCATCATAGAAGTGGCCATGGCGGACATTCCGGGCAAGATTCCGATAAGGGAGGGAATGCCCATGGCGGGATTCCCCACCGTGGCAACTTTAATAGAATCCATCTTGCTCTTTGTGATGGCGTTCAAACCGAAAAAAGTAAAGAAAAGGTTGGCCTCAATTCCTATCATTCGTGCTCCGTTTGCCATAATTAACCCAGGATAGACTCCTTCCAAGGAGCCCTTGGAAATTATAATGGAGACCTTTTTGATTTTCTCTTCATCGGCCATGCTCATTCTCCTCTCTAAACACAACTAACGGGTTTACTTAATCCACCAATTTTTGTCGCTTTAAGGAGGGGACCCTCGGGGAAAAGCGCGTAGAGCTCCTGAGTTCCAATATTACCTATTTTGTTTACTCGACGAATGGTTGGAATTTTTCCTGTCTCAGCAAAGTCCTTTTGTAGGAATTCGATGACCTTCCAGTGTCCAGGGGTGAGGTCTTCAATCCCCAGCTCTTTAGCAATTTCAGAGGCAATATCCTTGTTCCATTGGGATTGGTTTACCAAATACCCCTCTTGGGTCACATCGACGGTATAACCTGCAATAACTTTTTGCATCTAAATTCCTCCTTTGTTTTAAGGCTGATAGAGACCATCCAGCTTCTTGCCGCTGGTTTTCATTTCGGGGGGAACTGTGGGGATGGGGATACCTCTTAAAAGCATGTTCCAGTAAATTGCTTTAAAAGCCAGCTTACCTAGATGATTGACTTTTGTTTCCTTAAGAAGAGAGAAGGGGCCAATTCCAGGCAGGGGAAAGGTACCTTCAACGGGTTCAAGTTCATAATTGAAATCTATTAAAAAGGCTTTGTGATAGCCGGATTCGATAAAACAGTTGGCATGCCCATCAAAGTGGGCGGCTAAGGGTTTGTCAGCAATATAGTTTAAGATGTTCTCGGTTAAGATCTCCGCTTGGAAATGGGCGACAGAACCGGCCTTGGAGGCAGGGAGATCGGAAGCATCCCCAATGACAAAGATATTTTCGTAATCCTTGGATTGCAGGGTGTGCATATGGGTGGGAACAAAATTCAATTCATCGCCCAGGCCTGAGCGCTCAATCAAAGGACTGCCCATATTCACTGGTACTGTAACCAGAAGTTCATAATCCACTTCCTTACCATCCACCGAAATCAGTTTCTTGTTTTTGGCATCTACACGGGGAATACTGAAATTATTGATCAATTGAATATTTTTCTGGGGAAACAAGTGGCCGAGGACATCTGAACATTTTTGCTTCGTGAAGGCACTACCTAAAGGAGTAACATAAATAAGTTCCACTTTGTCGCGAATTTTACGCTTTTCGGCAAAGAACCAATCCGATAAAAAGGCAAACTCTAAAGGAGCAACAGGGCATTTAATCGGCATTTCACTAATGTGAACAACCAACCTTCCTCCAGGCCAATCTTTAAGCTTATCCCTGAGTGCCAGTGCGCCCTCTAGGGTGTAAAAATCAAAGATGTCTTTTCGCCAGCCATCCATGACACCGTCCACTTCTTCAGGAACTATTTCACAACCTGTGGCGATAATCAGTAAGTCATAGGGAAGGACCCAGCCATTAGATAACAATACCTGATTTTTTTCTGCCTCAATTAATTCGATTGGAGACTTGATATATTCCACGCCCTTGGGAATAAAGTCACTTATCTTTTTTATCACATCCTTTTCCGAATAAATTTCAAAGGGGATAAAGAGAAAACCTGGCTGATAATAGTGCTTTTCATATTGGTCTACTATGGTGATAGCCCAATATTTTTTATCCAGCTTGCGCTGAAGGTGGTTGGCCATCATTGTACCGGCTGTACCAGCCCCTAGAATGAGTACTCTTTTCATTGAACCGCCCCCATTCCAATCATTCGTTAAACTTTAGGATATTGTCCAAAATCTTAGATACTTCCGATTTGAGATCTTTTTCTTCGGTTATTACCTTATCCAAGCAATGATCAACGAAATGTCTATTTAGCATGTTCTTGACTTTGTTCATAGAGCTAGTAACTGCTGAAACCTGCACAAGGATATCTGCACACTCTTTTTCCTCCTCTATCATTTTTTCGATACCGCTGATGTGTCCTCTTATGGTTCTTAAACGCATAAGGATGTCTTCTTTTTCACTTGCTGCCATAGGAACACTCCTTTTCTGAAATATCCGACATAAACGTTATATTGGATGATGCCCTGCTTAATAGCTTAAATCTTTTATACCCCCCTAGGGTTAGGGGATATCTTGGGATTAGTATACTATTTCACGAGTATCTATGTCAATAAGATAATCACTAAAAATTCGGAAAAATTTCCCGACATAATAAGGGCATAAGCAAACCCTGAAGACGTCTTTGGTCATCCAGGGTTTTGGGCTTTTAAGAATGGAAACGTTTTTTCGATTGATAAGATTAGGAATGCAAATCCTGCTGAATCTCTTGTTTGACTTTTTGCACTTCAGATTGAGTGTTTAAGGAAGAGCTCATGGTGCTGGATTGCATACCTTGGCTGCTGGACTGCGTGCTCTGGCTGCCGGTACCGGCGGAACCGGTTTGGCTTTGAGCAGCAGACTGTAAATCGCTTTGGATCTCTTGCTTTACTCTTTGAACGTCTGAGCTAGAGTTTTGATTTTGGTTTTGCATAATTACACCTCCCATAATAATGTGTCCAGAAGTGTTTCAACTATTAGTGGAAAATTATAACAGGATTTTACCCGCGCCAGCTAATTGTAAGACAACGAGTACAAAAGTTTCTTGTAGCTGTCGAAAAAGAACAATGTTGGCTATACTTCAAGTTCTTATTTAAAATGGACTTGTGATTATGGTAAGAGCATAGACTGGTATTAGGAGTCAAAAAGGGAAAGGATGAGAGGTATGAGCATGCAAGTGCCCGCCTGCTATCGGAGTTTTGGATTAAAGAGTTTATCAATGGAAAATACTCTTCTGACAGATGAGACTTTTTCTGATGGGAAAAGAATGGACAAGAATGCAAGTTCCTTTAAAGAGTCCATCGAGCGTTCCCCGAACCAAAAGAAACATCGTAAATATAAGGCTCCCTTCTTAGGCACCAGAGGGTGAGCAATAGTTACCATCTCAACGCAAAAGACCGATTAGAAATTACTCTTAATCGGTCTTTGCTCATTATCGATATCTAAGCAGATTGCTTCATTAAGATTTTTATTCGTCGGGTGGGAAGAGGCTCATCAGGCACTGACCCTAATACGATTCACGTATTGAATAAGCTGGTCGATAAATTCGCTTTGCATTTCGTTACGTGGCGTGTCTTTGCAGTAAACCCAGCCGAGAATAAACTTCGGGGTATTCTCGATGGGTATGGTGACTACCGAGTTTCTTTTTTCGAAGTATTCCGCAAAGCTGTTGGAAAAACCAATAGCTAAGCCGCTGGCAATAGTCTCCCGGTAAAGTTTCGAGTTGCCGGTTCTTAACATTACTTTAACCTCTCCGAAAGGTTTGAGTAATTCACTAAGTTGGGATGCATTTTGTCCCACATCATATAAAGCAAGAGGATATTTAGCCAGTTCTGAAGGTTTCACGGATTTTCGATTGGCTAATGGCGAAGATTTTGTGACACAGACTAATTGCTCACATTCAAAGAAGGGCTGAAACGTCAAATTAGCGTTGGAAAAATCTTTGTGATTTAATCGATCACTTAAACCGCTGAACAAACCAATAGCATTTCGGTCTTCACAGATCTCTTCAATAATCTCTTGAGGAAGCTTTTCATTAATCACAAAATTGGCGTTTGGATGTTTTTGGGAGAATCGACATATCATATCTGGTAACAAGGTGCCGGATAAAAAGGGCGTTGTAAGTAAAGTGATTCGCTTTGAGCTTTTTGTATGAAAAAAGTTGTCTCCTGTTGTTTTGGCAATATCAATAAGTTCATCATAGGTAACTAAAAGCTCTTTGGCTTTCTCAACGATCCTTTTTCCAACTTGAGTAAGATGAATTTTATTGCCAGTTCGATTAAGTAAAGAAACCCCCAGCTCTCTTTCCATTTGCCGGATGGCTTGACTTAAGCCTTGCTGGGTAATGTATAATCGTTCAGCGGCATGACTAATGGAACCTGTTTCAGCGACGATGGTGATGTACCTTAAATGGTCAATTCTCATAGGAGCACCTCCTACAGGGGTAATGGTGACATGGTTGTGCTTGTGTACATTATAGCATGATACCCTTGGCTAAGATAAGGTTGAGCATCTTTATATTTTTCTATAGATGATAGTAATTTGCGTTATAGATAGCCTTATCTTAGGTACAACAAAAAGTTGTGAAAGTTGCAAGTTATTGGTGCTTGTCATGTTCAGTATAAGTCATTAAAATCGTGATTGAGGGGATTATCACAGGATGAAAAGGGATATAAAAGTAAAATTAAATCTGGAGGATTATAAACATGTCATTAATAAAATTGGATTCCAAAAGTTTTGAAGAAAAGATTTATGATAGTGGAGAAAAATGCCTCGTGATTTTCTCCAGAAAGAGTTGTCATGTTTGTAAAGAAGTCGTACCTGTTCTCGAAGAACTAGCACCAAACTATGAAGGTGAATTCGGATTTTATTATGTTGATGTAGAAGATAATAAGGAATTGTATCAAACCTTCTCCCTTAGAGGAGTTCCTCAAATTCTTTTCTTTAATGAAGGCGAATACTGCGGAAAGTTTGCCGGAGAAGTGGAGGAAGAGCAAGTTCAAGCAAAGATTTCTGAAATCTTGGGATAAGGCTGGAGAGAAACCTATCATGTGACAGATGCCTGACTGGAAAAGAGAGAGGGTTTAGAAGTGGATAACTGCTATGATTTGATCATAATTGGCGGAGGTCCTGCCGGGCTTACGGCAGGAATCTATGGAGGAAGGGCAAAGCTGAAGACACTGATTATCAATAAAGGAACCATCGGTGGAATGGCAGATAATACCCGTGAGATCGTAAACTACCCGGGATATGTTAATACCAGCGGTCCGGAGCTCATGGAAGATTTCAAGAGACATGCTAAGAGTTTTGGCGTAGAGTTTCTTAAAGATGAGGTAGTAAGCACAGATCTTTATCAAGATCCTAAAAGAATCATAACCAAGAAGAAAAAAGAAGTCTATGGTAAGGCGATCATTGTTGCTGTGGGAACTCAGCCCAGACTCCTTAATATCCCCGGCGAAAAAGAATTACGCGGTAATGGGGTTGCGTATTGTGCTACATGCGATGCCGAGTTCTTCGAGGGAGAAGATGTAGTTGTGGTAGGCAGTGGGGACCAAGCCATTGAAGAAGGAATATTTATCACCAAGTTTGCTCGTAAAGTCACGGTCATTGTCCTTCATGATGAAGGAGTCTTGGATTGCAATAAGGTCAGTGCTGAAAAAGCCTTGCAAAGTGAGAAGATGGAGTTTGTTTGGAATTCCACTCTAGAGGCAGTTTTAGGTGATGAAAATGTGGAAGGGGTAAAAGTGAAAAATTTAAAGACAGGCACTTCATCAATCCTCCCCTGCCAGGGTGTGTTCTTCTTCGTAGGTATGATTCCGGCCACTGAATTTCTAAAAGATAGTGGGATAGAAATGGATCACCGCGGCTATGTTTCCGTCAACGATTTGATGGAGACGAATCTTTCCGGGGTCTATGCCGTTGGTGATAACCGAATCAAATATCTTAGGCAAGTCGTTTCCGCAGCGGGAGATGGAGCCACTGCTGCTGTCGCTGCAGAACGCTATATTGAGGAACTTGAGACTTTCCAAAAGAGCATCCTGAATAGTGAGAAGAAGGTCTTACTGGTATTCTTTAATGCAGCCGACACTCAAAGTCTGGAGTTCTCTTCACTAATGGAAGAACTTCACAAAGAACATAGCGAAGAGTACATATTGGTGAAAGTTGATATGGCAACAAAGAAAAACCTCGCTGAAAAATATAGTGTAACCAATGCCCCTGCCGTTGTGGTATTGGACAAAGGCAAGAAAGTTAAAGATATGGAATGCAGCACGGATAAAGCAACCTTAGCAGGACAGTTATAGTAAACGACAAATTATAAGGCCTACAACCAAGTGGTAGAGAGGATTTCCCGGAATGGATATCCATGCTCTACTACTTGGTTTTTATGAGGGAAATAGGCTTTCAGTTTTAGTCTACTTTAGGCAAAGTAGCAAAGCTTTTTTCTAAATCTTCATCCGTAGGGATAAAGTCGGTCATGGTGCCCGCGTTGTAATTCATATAAGCGGACAGGTCAAAGTATCCGGTGCCGGAGAGCCCGAAGAGAATGGTTTTCTTCTCTCCGGTTTCTTTGCATTTAAGGGCTTCATCAATGGCTACCCGCAGTGCGTGGGAAGATTCAGGAGCGGGAAGAATTCCTTCACTGCGGGCAAAGAGAGTAGCAGCATCGAAGATCTTGGATTGCTCAACCGCCCGGGCTTCCATAAGGCCATCATGATAGAGCTTGGATACAATGCCGCTCATGCCGTGGTAGCGAAGACCACCGGAATGGTTGGGGGAGGGAATGAATCCTGAGCCCAAAGTGTACATTTTTAGAAGTGGAGTGGTTTTTCCTGTATCGCCAAAATCATAGGCATATTTGCCACGGGTTAAAGATGGACAAGAGGCAGGCTCTACACCGATAAAGGTAATGTTATTTTTTCCTTGGAGTTTATCTCCGAAGAAGGGAGCAATCAGGCCGGCATAATTGGAGCCGCCTCCTACGCAGCCGATCATAATATCGGGCTGAATACCGTACTTTTCGCAGGCAATCTTGGTCTCTTCACCGATCACGGTTTGGTGGAGAACCACGTGATCAAGGACACTGCCCAGGACATAGCGGCAATTCTCAGATTTTAGAGCTACTTCGATTGCTTCGGAGATAGCGCATCCTAGGGAGCCGCCGGTGCCGGGATTTTCGGCGAGGATTTTTTTCCCGATTTCTGTGGTGTCAGAGGGAGAGGGGATGACCTTACCGCCATAAGTCTCAATCACAGCCTTGCGATAGGGCTTCTGCTCAGAGGAGATCTTCACCATATAGACGGTGAGATCAATTTGATAATAGGCACAGGCCATGGATAGGGCCGTACCCCATTGCCCCGCGCCGGTCTCTGTAGTAAGGGAAGTTAAACCTTGTTTTTTAGCATAGTAGACCTGGGCGGCAGCGGAGTTGAGTTTGTGGGAGCCGGAGGTATTGGTTCCTTCAAATTTATAGTAGATCTCTGCGGGAGTATCCAGCAGCTTTTCCAGGCAATAGGCTCTGACCAAGGGAGAAGGACGGTACATCTTATAGAAATCTCGTATATCTTCAGGGATCTCAATATAAAAATCTTTAGTGTTTAATTCCTGTTCGATTAACTCATCACAAAATACAGGTTGCAGATCTTCGATGGTGCAGGGCTTTAGCGTTCCAGGGTGAAGCATAGGAGGGGGAAGTTCCTTCATTACAGCCTTCAAGTTGTACCAGCTTTTCGGCATTTCCTCTTCGGAGAGATAGATTTTGTAAGGTGTTTTCGTCATGTGGTTTCATTCCTTTCGTTTGTTTAGTGTAAATATTTTAAAAAACTCCATTTTGATTGAAGCTTTCTATCCCGAAAAAGAAAATTAAAAAAGCCTCTGTCCCCTTATAGGACAAAGACTTCCATCTCTGCGATACCACCTGCATTGCGTAAATACGCCACTTACTTCGTATACTATCATATACGCTTCATGGATAACGGGTGAAGTTCCCGGCTAGCATACTTTTACCATGATATTCGTCTTTCATGGTTTATCAAGGTAATTTCTGCATCACCCTCATGAGTCCATTCGTGATAAGTCTACCTGTACTGCAATTCCACCCTCTGCAGCTCTCTGAACCTGAGAACTTATCCTACTACTCTCAATCAACGGTTTCAAAGTATTTATATATAATTTATAAAAATATTATCCTGTTATATAATATTTGTCAAGAAAAAAGTAAAAGAAGTTATATGAAAAGAAACAATTTAATTTGCTAAACCCTATTGACAGCATTATCCATTCTTGATATAATACACCTTGTGTGTAAATTTTGTATTTAAGAAAGAAAGAGGTTTCCAATGAGTTTTCAAAGTGATTTTCAGATTTTTCATGGAGAGATCAAGAAGCTTGGCAAGCTTGACCAACACAACATCAATGGGTCGAAAAAATTCTCTGTTTTGAGAGACCAGATTCTAACCGTTCTTGGGGCATCCTTTGGTAAAACATCGAGGGAATATCGTATCGTAGAATTAACAAAATCTCCGGTGACGGTTCTTAAGGTTATGAATCATATCGCTGCGCGGAGCGCAACGCTGACTTGCCAAAGTATCGCTGTAAACATCTAATCCATTTTTATCAAGTACTATTCACTGAAGCAAGATTTATAGTCTAGTCAAGATTTAGATTGAACAGTTGACATCTTAACTAGTGGTGTATGGCCACCTTCCTAATTGAGGAGGGTGGTTTTTGTTTTAATATGAATATTTAATCCTTGCCATAAGAATTTTATATTATATAATCTCAAAAAATTATTTTAAAAATCTGTGAATTATATAACATTTGCTCGTGAAATATGTCATAATGTATATAAAGTATATACCAACTCTTGAATGTAAATGAAGTTGACAATGTAGTAATATGGCACTCAAGGTAGGGGATTTTCATGATTACATGGGATCAAGTCATCCAAGGAATGTTAAAACGAAAAGAAATCTTGACATTAACTGTTAAGGCTGTCTGTATTCTTTCGTTTGTCTGGGCAGCTCTATTTTATATTTTGCTTTTCATCGATTTTCCTTATGCTAAGTTAAATGCGGTAGCCAATGGAATACAGTTTTTCTCTGGATTAGCTATCGGTATGCTTGTGATTTGCTATGCTCGATTCAGCTGCCAGCGTTATTTAGTATTGGGAGTCGCTTTGGCTGTATTAAGTTGGACTTTGGGACAGCTTTACTGGTTTTCTGTTATATTTCTTAATGGCTCGTCACTCCCTTATCCATCCATTGCGGATCTGGGTTTTATAGGAACTTATTTCTTCCTGATTGGGGTAATCCATACAATCACAAGGGGGATACCTCAGTATACCATTGAGATAAAATATTGGAATCTATGGCCCCTAGGATTACTGGTAATTCCTATTTTCCTGGCTCTGGTAGGATCCAGTAATCTACTGATCAATACAGATAACCTGGTCTTAACACTAGCTATAGTGTACACCCTATGGAAAGCTCAGCCTATTTTCCCTATTATCCGGTACCGGTTGTTTATAGCGGGTCTTTGTTTGCTATGCCTAAGTGATATGATATTTATGATATGTGTCTGTTTGATACCTGATACATGTACACTTTCTACAGATGCTTTATTCCCAGCAGCCCTATCCTTAACGGCTTACGGCTTTATGAAAGTAGAGGAGATGTCCGATGGGTGAGGCTATTTTTGTAGGGACCATTATCCCCCTTTTTTTTCTGGCGATTATCCTAAAAGGTGAACACAGGCTGCTGATACTGTTTTTTACCTGGGGTCTTATTGCTTTTGCGATTTCACTGACCTTGAATAATGCTTTGGTTCGGCATTTTCAGATTAATACTCAGCAACTTTCCACCACTTGGGCTCCGATTATTGAAGAATTTACAAAGGCATTACCACTTGGGTATTTTCTATTCAAATCGGAAAAGAAAATACCCATTGTTTATTTTGGGATTGCGGCCGGGATTGGATTTTCTATTCAAGAAAATTATGTATACCTCTTAGGACACATGCATGAAAGTGGATCGCCGATTCCTTTTATTATTACTCGTAGTGTCACAACCTGCCTTATCCATGGGACGACCACAGGCATTGTTGGCTTTGGGCTCAGTATAGCGAGGCAACTAAACGGTATAATTTGGCCACTGCTGTTTGGTCTCTATACTGTAGCAGTCACGATTCATGCCTTATATAATCTGTATATTTACTCTAGTTATCAATCCATTGGTTTGTTTATGCCGCTTTTCCTTTATTTAATAGGATTTGCAGTGCTTAATATAAAGGAGGACAAGGGGCGGGAAAAAGACTAAGATGGAATTTTGTTTGGAGTTGAGGTAGTATTAATCGGGGAGCGATCTCCCCGATTTTATGTTTGGGAGCAAGGAGGGAAAACCATGAGCCAGATGCATCAGCAACTTATCACTGAATATACAAGGACCCGTCTCAATGAAGAAGCAGTCAGCATAGAGAGAATCTATTTCTACAAAACCGATAAACGAGTGAATCCCAAGCAAGAGGAGCCCTTTTGGCACGCGGCAGGGGATATTCCCATTCTGGTCTCAGCTCCCCACGCGGTTCGCCATTATCGCCAGAAGAAGATCAAAATGTCCGATGAGTATACTGGCTCCATTGTCTACCTGCTGAATAAGTCAACTGGTTGTCATGCTATTGCAGTGACTAAGCTTTATGGTGGGGATCCGAACGTGGATAGCCCTTGCATCTATAAAGAGAAACTTGCCCAGTTATGCAGGCAAGGCAAGATTAAGCTCCTGTTGGATATTCACGGAGCAGCCCGAGAAAGGGAATTTGATGTGGATTTTGGAACGAACAATAGGAGCAACCTACTTGAAAAAATGCATACCGATGAAATCCTGGCCCAGAACTTTCGCAATTGTGGGTTCTCAAAAATCTCCTCTGATTATTTTGCTGCATCCAGCCCGAATACGATAGCCAATTTTGCGGCCAGGGAACTGGGGATTCCAGCTGTCCAGATTGAGATTAATAAGCATTATCGTGTCCCGGCTCAAAATCCTCAAGGATTTCACCGCTTGATGGCGGCATTGGTGGAAAGCATTAACAGTGTAGGCAGAGGGTAGCAAGAAGGTTGAAAGGATATTAATCGGGAAAGAAGAATAAGATAGAAGAATAGGCTCAGCATAAAACTCAAAAATAAGACATACTAAACAGAGACTGTACTCTATTCAAGAAGTGAAGAAGAAAAGGTGTCCTATGCAAAATATATTTGATTATCTTGATTGGCGAGGGGACTTAAGCTTTGCCCAGGATGGATTTAATGAAGTAGATAATTTAATCTTTTCGGTCTTGGCTTACCTTGAATTCGATGGCATCCTCCCATCAGAGTCCTCAAGGGATTCCATATCCTTGGCGAAAGCAGGGGAAAAATACTTCAAAGGTCTTGCCCATCAGAAACTCCAGAATAGTATCAATCCTTTCTTTCGGGAGATACCTAAGCTATTGGTTAAAGCCTCGCTGGCGACTCGTTTTAAAGAAATTCAGCTGTCCAGCTATGTGAATCTTGTGGATCATGAGCTTTGTAACCAATTTTCCGCGATGGTCTTTTCCATCAGCCAAGAGGAGCATTTTATTGCCTTTCGGGGTACGGACGATACCTTGGCCGGATGGAAAGAGGATTTTCAGATGAGTTTTAGGGATGAAGTAAAGGCCCAAAGAGATGCAATTTCCTATGTAGAAAAGGTCGTGGGGAAATATCAGGGCAAGCTTTATTTAGGTGGCCATTCCAAAGGCGGAAATCTGGCGGTCTATTCTGCAGCAGCCATGGAGCCTGAGTTTCAAAGGCGAATCATTGGAGTATATAACAATGACGGCCCGGGCTTTTTGGCTCATGTCCTCGAACGAGAAGGATATCAGAGGATCCTCGACCGGATTCATACCTTTGTTCCTAAATCCTCCGTAGTAGGGATGCTCCTTGAGCATGGAGAAGAGTACATTACGGTCAACAGCAATGGTCTGAGCGTTATGCAGCATAACCCTTTCTTCTGGGAAGTAAGGGGCAGCCATTTCGTCTATGAAAAGAATTTAACCAAGGGAAGTAAGAATTTTAATAAGACTATAAGGCTTTGGCTTAATCAATTGTCCATGGAGCAGAGAGCGGAATTCGTGGATGCTTTATTTGATATTCTTCAGGCTACTGGGGCCACGACAGTCAGCGATCTGTCCCAGAAAAAGGTGACCTTGGCTAATGATATGATTAAAAGTTATAAAACCTTGGATCCCTTGACCAAATCCCATTTAAAGAAGACCCTTAAAATTTTCTTTGATAAAACCCAAAAGGTATGGATTTCGTCTTTTGAAGCCGATGTGGCATCTCTGTTGGCACGGACACCGGCTAAAAAGAAAAAAGACGTTTTTGAGATAAACAATTCGATAGAAGAAAAAAGAGACAGAACATAAACTTATTAATGAATCAGGGTTCTGGATATTTCTTTAGGTTTCCAGAACGGATTCTTCGGGATCTTTGCTTTGCTTCCACAGACTAAATTTTTGCAAATCAGAGTCCACTTGTTTTAAGACCAATCCAAGGACAAACATGTCGTCTACATAGCCAATTCCTGGAATGTAATCAAAAAGAATATCAATAGGGGATAAGAAATAGATTAAGGCAGCTAAGATAGCAATAATGGAGCCGGCGGGGATCTCTTGATAATCTTTGCTGATATAGGCTTTGACAACTTGAATCAGGATAAGGATATCCTGGTAAACTTTATGGATGGGCCCTGTATTGATGTTGAGTTTTTCTGCTTTCATAAATGCAGCATTGAGTTTATCCTGGGTAAGGTCGATATTTTGGAGGGTCTTTTTGGATTCTTCCTGATAATGACTAAACTTCGCCATAATCTTATCTTTAAGATTCTGTCCAATCTGCATACGACTTGTCCTCCTTTGCTTTAACATTATTATACCATGATCGGGGCAAAGTAATTAGAATGTTCCAGTTACATAAGACGAATGTAGGGAATGACCCTGTGTTCTTACACAAGGTTATTCCCTACATTTCAATTTATCGGAGAAATTAACGGGCCGCCTTAGCCAATTAAGGCTTTCTCTACAGTTTCAAAGCCCAAACGCTCAATCATTTGAGCAAAGCGTTCACCTTTATTGCCATGCTCCTTGTAGTATTGAATCGCTTTTTCAATGATCCCGGTAGCCTCATCTAAAGTATAAAGACCTTGGATTTCCTGACCTAAGAATTGCTTGCGTGCGGCCATCCCTCCAAGACTGATGGCGACTTGGTCTTTTTTCTTGCCAATGACGCCAATGCAGCCCACGTGAGGCATGGAACAGTTATTAAAACAGCCACTGGTAATGATTCTAAGCTTACCGGGCAGGGTCACATCATAATAACCTTTATAAATTTTTTCATTGAGTTGACTGGTGTAGCCCTCGGTGTCATAAAGACTGAATTTGCATACAGCCCCTTTACAAGTAGTTATGGGCCTTGGCCTGGGTCCTGTAGAACCGATGCTTAAACCGACTTCAGCAAGAGCTTGAGATACCTCGTTCAGGTTATCTAATAGAATACCAGGGATCTCGATATTTTCTCTTTGGGTGAGGTAAAAATGTCCGCTTCCATACTGTGTACAGATTTCGCTTACTCTTTTGGATTGCTGGGCATTTATTTTACCCCCGGGAACAACCACCCTGCAAGAAAAATGCACCCCATCTTTATTGAGAAGGAACCCCTTACCTTTTAAAAGGGCGGCCTGCTCTTGAAGCAACTCTTTGAGCCTCTGTGTAAAATGTGCCTTTACCGGTTCTACATATTCCGGCTTTAGAGAGTAACGGCTTAAGACCCGAGTGAAGTCGCGATCCAGGCCATAAGTGCCATACTCATACCATTCGGCTTCCAAGTGGCAGACAGCCTTTACTTGATCGTAGATATAGGGAGTACCACAAAAGGTTTCAAACAGAGCACTGAGTTCCTGAACTATTTGTTCTTGGGGCAAAAAAAGATTAAAGGGGCTTTTGGCTCGCTCTGATTCATAGATCCCATCGTCTTCCCAAACAAAGGGTTTATCACAACGAGCGATAATTTCTTCACAAGTTTTTATCATCTTTTCTTTTTCGTTGATGGATAACGACATCTTTAACACCTCTTCAGTTTATTTATAAAAGATGGCACACCCCATGGGGTGTACCATCATAGTTATGTCCATAATCGAATCCCTTGTGGTATTAGGGAAAAATGGACGGGTGTAAATCCGGGATGTTCCCCATCCAGCTCCAAGTAAGCCGAAGGATTAGAGATAATGGAGACCTCTTTACCACGATGGACTGTAACATCCGGAACCTCAAGATGGTGGCCTTGATAAATTTTGGGCAAATGGCGCAAGAGTTGGAACATAGAGAGGTTACCGAGAACAATGACATCAAAAAGACCATCGTCAAGCTCTGCATGAGGAGCAATCATCATTCCTCCTCCTACAAAGCGTCCATTGCCAATCCAGATACTGTTGGCTGGTCCATTGACCACGATTTTTCCATCAATGACACATTTCATGTTTTTATTTTTATAGGTCAAAATGGTCATGATGCCCCCAAGGAGGAAAGATAGTTTTCCACCGAGGAATTTGCTGTGCTGGTTAACTCGGCTAACCGCCATTCCTCCCAAACCCACATCCGCTACGTTGAGAAAATAACGAGTGTACAACTGACCCGTAGCGTCCTGATATTGAACTAGCCCGCAATCAATGGGGACAATTTTTTGTCGGTGAAGAACTTCCAGCAAAGAGGGGAGCCCTCGTTTTTGATCGAGGGTGCGTAGAAAATCTCCCCCGGTTCCATGGGAAAGAACAGCAAGACTTGCTTCAGGATTAATAGGTTTTTGATCGGCAAAAAATCCGTTCACAACCTCATTTAGAGTGCCATCGCCACCGACAGCAAGAATTTGCGTATAACTATGCATGGCCTGCCGAGTGAGATTGGTGGCATCCCCTGGTCCCGTGGTGTAAGCAAATTCAAGATTAACGCCCTGATCAAGAAGGCGCTTGTAAATTTTGGGCCAGATTTTTCGAGTTTGTCCGTTAGCCGAAGCTGGGTTAACGATAGCAAACCAGGGGTTATTATTCATTACACCATCCTCTAAGGAACTATGGTCACAGGGCAGCTTGTTTCATGAAGAACATGGGTAGCTACGCTTCCCAGAATGGCTCTCTTAACGGCACCGAGTCCCCGGTATCCCATAACAATACTGTCTACAGCACTTTCTTGGGCTTCTTTGCAAATTTCCCTACCAGGGTCCCCTGTGCGTAGGAGCGTGCGGATGGGCGCGATGGAATCTTTAGCGATTTCCAGAGAGTGATCGAGAACTTCCTTACTGGTTTCTTCCTGCATTACCTTAATCTGTTCTTGGGTGGCAAAGCGTTTTATATTGGGTGTGTTATAATTGGGTTGAACGTTTAAAAAGATAAGAAGGTCGTCCTTGCAACGTGCTAGAGTGAGAGCATAGTGAATGGCTTTGTCCGAATTCGGTGAGCCGTCTACAGGTACCAAGATTTTTGTCATATGTATCACTCCCTCAATTAAGCTTGTCTATTTTACCTTATTTTATATCATCCCATAAAAAAGTTAAACTATCAAACTTCTTTTTCACTATCATAAGTAATTATAAATTTTCTTAAAGTAGAGAACGGATTTTTCCTAAGGGTTTAATCGGACAGATTTTATTGATTGAAAATATAAATAGAAAAATTTTGCATTAATAATATGGAAAGAAGGGATTATCTGATTCTTAGAGAAATTTATTGAAAGGAAGCTCAATTAAGAAGCAAAGGGGAGATTTGGATGCGACGAAGTGACGGGAGGCTTCTCAAGTCTTTAAGCCCTTTTGTAAGGATTATTCCCCACATTATGACCAAGCGAAGTGATGCTCAAAATTTTTATAAGCAAGTCGTTGCTGTTGATAAAATTGATCAATATATCAAAGAAAAGAAAGATCAAGGGATTAGGCTCAACTACTTGCACCTATTCATTGCAGTCTATGTGCGTGTTCTCGCTCAACGCCCACAACTGAACCGCTTTGTCATGAATAATGAAATCTATACCCGATATGATATCCGTATCTCTATGGCCATTAAGCGCCTCTTAAAGGATGACGGTGAAGAGACAACAGTTAAATTCCTCTTTTCAGGTCTGGAAAGCATCGAAGAGATTGTCAAAATCGTGGATCAGACTATAGAGGAAGGTTGTGCGACAGGAGCTACCAATGAGGTGGATGCTATTGCTCAACGTATTATGTCTTTACCTAATAGTCAAGTGAAGCTTTTAGTAGGGACGCTAAAGTGGATGGATCGGCATAATTTACTGCCGAAAAAGATTATTGAAGCCAGTCCTTTTCACACATCTCTTTTCTTTACCTATCTCAAATCCATCAATCTGGATTTTATCTACCATCATCTCTACGATTTTGGTACGACAGGGATTTTTGTCGCCTTAGGGAAGAGCAAAAAATTACCCGTAGTTGAAGAGGATCAGGTAGTGGTCAAAAAATGCTGTGAGATCGGCTATGTTTTGGACGAGCGGATTTGTGACGGACTCTACTACTCCAATTCCTTTAAATTAGTCAAGAAGTACCTGGCAAACCCTTATCTACTTGATGAAAGGCTGGAGAAGGTAGAGGAAGATGTGAACTAGAGCGCATAACTATCTGTGAATAGAGTCGGAATCTTGTTTGAAATGTATTGCGAGTGTGCATACTAATTTAAATATTAAACAAGGAGGAATTATCTAAATGAGATTATCGGCTAGAAATCAATTAAAAGGCAAAATTACGGAGGTTAAAAAGGGCCCCGTGTCAACAGAAGTGGTTCTGGATATTAATGGTCAGTCAATTACAGCGAGTATAACTTCTGGTTCAGCAGAATCTTTGGGATTAAAAGTAGGTGATGACGCAATTGCCGTTATCAAAGCAAGTTCAGTCATGATTGGTCTTGAATAATCTTAAAAAGTTTTCTTTGGGCAGTTGGCTGATTACCTCCCAGGATAGATATAACTCTATTCTGGGAGGTAATCCTTTTATCATAGGTTTTGATGAGCGAATTAAGAAAAAGTTAATAAATACTAGTATAATCCTTAAGGTTAGGCTAGACATAATCAGGTATAATACGTATATGGATAGCGACATGTGTCGAAGAATGAAGGGGGAATGCGGCTACCCATTCAGAAACCGAATTGGTATAATGGGCGTGATGTAATTAAATCTATAGAAAATGTAATCAGGAGGAATTATGGCATTAGTAGAGATTTTTAAAGCGATTTTATTAGGTATTGTAGAAGGGATTACAGAATGGCTGCCCATCAGTAGCACGGGGCATATGATATTGGTGGATGAGTTTATTAAGCTGAACATGTCCGCGGCCTTTATGGAAATGTTTTTCGTGGTCATTCAGTTGGGAGCTATTTTGGCTGTTGTGCTATTGTATTGGAAGAAGCTCAATCCCTTTACATTCGATAGAGGGGTTTCCGTCAAGCAGGAAACCATAGAAATGTGGCTCAAAATCATTGTGTCCTGTATTCCGGCCGGTGTTATCGGTCTATTGTGGGACGACGTGTTTAACGCTCTTTTTTATAACTATCAAACCGTTGCCGTTATGCTGATTATATTTGGAATTCTCTTTATTGTTATTGAGAATTATAATAAGGGGAAAAGGCCTCGGGTCAATCACTTATCACAAATTACTTACACCACAGCGTTCATGATCGGAATATTTCAATTGATTGCCGCCATATTCCCGGGAACTTCCCGTTCTGGTGCTACTATTGTAGGAGGACTTTTGCTGGGAGTATCTCGAACCGTAGCGGCTGAATTTACGTTTTTTCTCGCTATCCCCGTTATGTTTGGGGCCAGTGCACTTAAACTTTTGAAGTTTGGTTTCAACTTTACAGGTCCGGAGTTGATGATTCTATTAATAGGAATGGTAGTGGCCTTTATAGTATCCGTAATCTCCATTAAGTTTCTAATGGGATATATCAAAAAGAATGACTTTAAGATCTTTGGCTGGTACCGCATCATCTTAGGTGTGATTGTGCTTCTGTATTTTTCAGCCAGGACTATTATAGGTTAGGTTTGATCTGAAAAGCTGAATCAACTTAAGAAATGGTATAACAATAGAGAGTAAGAAAGAAATATGAATGGAGGAAGCGTTATGAAAAAGTGGCTGATTCCCGTGGGGATAATTATCATTCTGGCTATGATCCTGGGGTCTGGTTATAATAACTTAGTGACTCTTTCGGAGACTGTGGACAGCAGCTGGAGTCAGGTAGAGAACCAGCTTCAGCGCCGAGCAGATCTCATTCCGAATCTGGTCAATACCGTCAAAGGATATGCTGAACATGAAAGTGAAGTGTTTACGGATGTAGCTGACGCCAGATCCCGACTGATCGGGGCAGGCAGTGTGGGAGAGGCTGCTGAGGCGGACGCGGCGCTAAGCAGTGCTTTGAGCCGATTACTGGCTATTTCTGAAAGTTATCCTCAGTTAAAAGCTGATGCTAATTTCCGGGCGTTGCAGGATGAATTGGCAGGAACGGAAAACCGCATTGCTACAGCACGCATGGACTATAATAATGAGGTACAATCCTATAATACGAAGATAAAACGTTTCCCGGCCACGCTTTATGCGGGTATTCTTGGTTTTGATGAGCGAGAGTATTTTAAGGCTGATGCGGGTGCTCATGAAGCTCCCACCGTGGATTTTTCCAAGTAACGGCTTGTCCAGATGGCACTATCAAATAGGTTAAATGAAGGGAATGAAGCCTATGAAGAGGAAACTCCGGCTTGCCGGATTGATACTGTTCTTCCTTACTTTAGCTTTTCCTTTGCAGGCGGCTACCCCTTCGATCCCGCAGCCTACCCGTGACTTTTTCGTGCTGGATGAAGCCGATGTTCTTGACTCAAGCACCGAGAGGATTATTATCCAAAGCTCGGCGGACTTGGAGAGAAAGACCAAAGCCCAGATTGTAGTGGTTACAGTCAACGATCTGAAAGGATATGGATCGGAAGAATATGCTCTAGCCATCTTGAGAGAATGGGGGATCGGTGATGAAAAGCTAAACAACGGGTTACTGATCTTAGTATCCCCTACGGAGGGGGAGGCCAGGATAGAGGTGGGTTATGGCTTAGAAGGGGCTCTTCCCGATGCTAAAACCGGCCGAATTCAAGATGAATATATGATTCCCTATTTTCAAGAAGGGGATTATAACCAAGGCATCTTAAATGGCTATCGAGCCTTTGTTCAGGAAGTTGCTAAAGAGTATCAAGTTGTGATGGATATTGACTCTCCGAAGGCTTTGTACACTTCGTCTGATTATGGAGATGGAACCAATACCTTTGCTTCCCTGCCTCTTGGGGTTAAAATCCTAGCCTTTTTCGGCATCGTCTTCCTATTTTATATTGACCACCGTTACTTTAACGGCTTTATCTTCGGCATGATTATTGGCATGCTCATGAGAGGTGGCCGCGGTGGCGGAGGCGGAGGCTTCGGAGGCGGTGGGGGTTCCGGCGGTGGCGGAGGCAGCACACGACGTTGGTAATAACTCATTGTGAGCTTTGGCCTTCTTGACACCTTAAGATTAAGGTGCTATGATGCAAAAAAGAGAATAGTATTGGGGAGCTGGAAAACGGCTGAGAGGGAAACGATTGTTTCCGACCCATTGACCTGATCTAGGTAATGCTAGCGGAGGGACTTAGGATACATGAGCTTCTGGCTACATGTCCTGAATTGTTTTGGAAAACCTTCTGATTGCAGAAGGTTTTTTATTATGCATTACCCTCCTCAAGTGTAAATGAAGATGAAAGAAGGAGAAAAGGAAATGATTAATGCAAGTGTAGCTATTCAAGTATTACCGGCTGTGGAAGGACAAGAAGTGATCCGTGTGGTGGACAAAGTCATTGAATATTTAAAATCCTCAGGGCTTAATGTCTACGTAGGTCCTTTTGAAACGACCGTCGAAGGGGAATACGACCAACTTATGGAAATGGTCAAACGCTGCCAGCTGATCTGCATTGAAGAAGGGGCACCCAGTGTCATGTCCTATGTAAAAATTAGCTATAAGCCGGAAGGCGGGATTTGGACCATTGATGAAAAGGTTACAAAGCATCACCAATAAGCTTTACCCAACGGCGGTACTTCTGCTCTTGCTTATCTTCTGGTATCTGGCTACTCTTCTTGAAATGGTGCCAAAATTCATGCTCCCATCCCCTGGAGATGTGATTCGGGCTTTAGCAGGTTCTTTTCCTGAGCTTATGAAGCACGCCCAGATCACCTTGACGGAGGCTTTCATAGGATTAATCCTCAGTATTCTTTTGGCTTTTTGGATTGCGCTTTTGATGGATCGTTTCGATGCTCTTTATAAAGCCTTCCATCCTATCCTGGTAATTACTCAGACTATTCCTACGGTAGCCATAGCCCCTTTGTTAGTGTTATGGCTGGGCTATGATATGGCACCAAAGATTACGCTTGTCGTGCTGACCTGTTTTTTTCCTATGACCATTGCTCTTTTAGGCGGATTTAAATCGTCGGATCAAGACGCTATGAATCTCATGCGAGCTATGGGGGCTAAAAAGTGGCAGATCTACCGGTATATTAAGCTGCCTAATGCTCTGCCCGGCTTTTTCTCAGGTTTACGCATCTCGGTGTCCTATTCTATTGTCGGCGCAGTTATCGCTGAATGGCTGGGAGGAAACAGTGGTCTTGGCGTGTATATGACCCGGGTCAGAAAATCCTATTCTTTTGATAAAATGTTCGCGGTGATTTTTTTGATCATCATATTGAGCTTAGTGCTTATGAAATGTGTGGAGCTTTTGGAACGAAAAGCTATGCCCTGGGCACAGACCGGGGAACAGCAAAATGAAGGCTGAGGGCCGAATAGTGTTTAAGGAGAATGTTGAGATATGAAAAAGCGATGCATAGCAATTCTTATGAGTGTTTTTGTGGTTTTAGGATTAGTGGGGTGTGGTGTTCAGAATAATACGATCAACACTGGGAATGAAAAGCAAGGTGCACAAGAAAATAAAAAAATCACCTTTGTCCTGGACTGGACACCAAATACCAATCACACCGGTGTCTATGTGGCTAAAGAATTAGGCTATTTCCAAGAATCAGGTTTAGAGGTGGATATTGTGCAGCCACCTGAAGGAGGGGCACTGCCATTGGTAGCAGCCGGGAGAGCTGAATTTTGTGTAACCTTCCAGGAAGAACTTGCAGCTGCTCTTACCTCAGACAGTCCCCTGGATATGGTAGCTGTAGGGACTGTTTTGCAGCACAATACTTCGGGAATTATCTCCTTGAAGGAAGATAACATTACCAGACCGAAGGATATGGAGAACAAGGTCTATGCCACATGGGATTCTCCTGTGGAAAAAGCGATTATTAAACAAGTCATCGAGAAAGACGGCGGTAAATATGAGGCTATCAAAATGATTCCTAATACAGTAACTGATGTGATCTCGGCTCTGAAAACCGATGTGGATGCTATTTGGGTGTATTATGGATGGGATGGCGTGGCAACAGAGGTGAAAGGCCTGGATACCAATTATTTTGCGTTCAAAGATATTGACCCTGTCTTAGACTTTTATACCCCGATCATAGCTGCCAGTCCCCAGTATTTAGAAAAGAACCAGGACACAGCTAAAGCATTTTTAGCTGCTGTAGCAAAAGGGTATGAATACGCTATAGCACACCCCGAAGAAGCCGCTGAAATTCTGGTCAAACATGCCCCGGAATTGGACCAGGAGCTTATAACGGCCAGCCAAAAGTATTTAGCCAAGGAGTATAAGGCTGAAGCAGAGCGGTGGGGCTTCATCGATCAGGCCCGTTGGGATAATTTTTATGCTTGGATGGCAGATAATCAATTGATCTCTAAAAAGATTGAGCCAGGACAAGGTTTTACTAATGCCTACTTACCGCAGTAAGATGGATAAGATAAAGCTTGAGACGCAAAATATCTCAAAGGGTTTTGCGGGAGAATTAACGATTAAAGACATCAATATCAGGCTCGGCGAAAAGGAGCTGGTAAGCCTCCTGGGAGTAAGCGGTATCGGCAAAAGCACTCTTTTTAATGTTATCGCCGGTGTCCTTACCCCTGATTCAGGACGAGTGCTTCTCAACGCTCAGGATATTACGGGTCAGGCCGGTAAAGTAAGCTATATGCAGCAAAAGGATCTGATGCAGCCTCATTTGACTGTGTTGGACAATGTCGCCCTCCCTCTTTTCATTCGGGGAGTAAAGAAGAGCCAAGCCCGTGAAGAGGCCTTCAGCCATTTCAAGGAGTTCGGGTTGGAAGGGGCCGAGAAGAAGTACCCTGCCCAGCTTTCCGGAGGGATGCGGCAAAGAGCAGCCTTGCTCAGAACCTATATGTTCTCTCGAGATGTGGCGCTCTTTGACGAACCTTTTTCCGCCCTGGATGCCATTACTAAGAGCTCCATGCATCGCTGGTATTTGGATCTCATGGGCCGAATCGATATGTCGGCTTTATTTATCACCCATGATATCGACGAAGCCATCCTGCTTTCCGACCGGGTGTACATTATGACCGGGCCCCCAGGAAGAATCGCCCATGAGATTATTATTGATACCCCGCGGCCCCGGGGAGAAGAATTCCGGATATCTGATGCTTTTATGGGGTACAAGAGACAAATCATTAAGTTATTAAGCTAATAGGATTTATTACCCAAGCTCTATGAAAAGTAGAACTTGGGTGTTTTATTTAAAGGACTTTTTAAAATTTTCTAGAAATCTTGTATGAAATCATGTCTTTGGTACACCTGTAGAAGGGATGTGGAGCAATGTCCAACCCTAAAACAATACCAGATCTTGATCGATTTGCTTTTTTTCACGGATTACCTCCTGCTTTTCTCCAGATCTGGAAAAGAAATTTTAATAGGATGAGCTTCACAAAGAGGCAAAGATTAGTTTTCCCCTCTTCCTGTTCAGATGTAATTTTCTTTGTTCTTTCTGGCAAGGTGAAAATTGCCTATACATCAGAGGATGGTAAGGAATTCGCTATTGCGATTCTTTCGGCAGGGGAGGTTTATAGCGAACATTCCTTAGCGTTGGCAACAGCCATCGAAAAAACAGAAGTTCTATATGTCAGTATGGCTGACTTTAAAGCTATGATGGATGAATGTCCGGAACTCGCCCGGCATTTGGTCCGCCTTCTGGGTAAAATTCTTCGCCTAACCAATGATTTGATTGTTGATTTAGCTTTTCGTGAGACCTCCTCCCGTCTGGCGCGTGTTTTTCGGCGTACCATGCAGGGTAAGAATGATAACGCTATTTACCTTACCCATGAGGAACTGGCATCTCTTAGCGGAAGTACACGCCAGACGATCAATGAAATCTTACGCCATTGGGAGCAGCAGGGGATCGTGGCTTTGCACCGGGGATATGTGGTGCTATTGCTGCCCGAGCGACTATGGGAGAAGATCAGTCATGAATATTCATAATGGAGGGGCTTAAAAGGGTACTGTTTTCAGTACCTTTTTCATTTGCATTCGCTTCGCTGCTTTGCCGCAAGCGATATAAAGAAAATATTCATATGTTTTAATTTATGTCGCCAAGCTGACGGTAATTATCTGAATATTATAATAGTATAGAGTTGTCAGAGTTAGCTTGTGTATTTTTGGGTAAGGAGGGATAACGTGAAACAATTACTGGTACGCACAGAGCATTGTGTGGGTTGTAAAAGCTGTGAATTGGCCTGTGCTGTGGCTCATTCCCAATCCAAGCAATTGTTTGCAGCAATCTTTGAGCCTGAACGCCCACAAAAAAGAGTCTTTGTGGAGACGGATGGGGAAGTGATTATGCCCCTGCAATGCCGGCAATGTTCAGACACACCTTGTGTTTATGCATGTATGGCTGGGGCCATGAGGATTGATTCTACGACCGGTTTGGTGCAGGTTAAGACGGAAAAATGTGTCGGTTGTTGGATGTGTGTTATGGTCTGTCCTTTCGGGGTTATTACAGAAGGGCCTGATCATCAGGTTGTAAAATGCGATCGTTGTCGGGAGTTAGCTTATGAACCGGCTTGTGTCCCGGCATGTCCGACTAAGGCCCTGCAATTTGTGGAAGTGGATGGATATGCGAGCGAAATACGGAAGTCTTGGATGAACCATCTTAAGGAGGAGGTTGGTAACCATGCATAATGTACGCAGCATTGATCCGGCGGCTCAGGAACTCTTAAAAAAGGCCTATAGGGATGGAATTGAAACCGTTTGGGAGCGCTATGATAAACAACAGCCGCAGTGCGGATTTGGGAGTTTAGGGCTCTGTTGCCGTCACTGTATTCAGGGACCTTGTCGGATTGATCCCTTTGGGCAAGGACCGGATAAAGGAATTTGCGGCGCCACAGCCGACGTGATCGTAGCTCGGAACCTGCTTCGCCAGGTAGCCGCCGGGGCTGCAGCTCATGTGGATCATGCTTATGATGCGGTGGAGGCCCTAGAGATGGCGGCCCAAGGTAAGATCGATTACCCTATAACAGATGTCGGGAAGTTGAAAGCCATTGCTTCAGGGTTGGGCATAGATAGTGAAGGTAAAGAGCCTGATGCGTTAGCTTTGGAAGTGGTTCATGTAGCCTATGGAGATATGGGAAACCATCATAATCGGCCTATGAAATGGGTGAGTGCCCATGCACCAAAACAACGTCTCGAGGTATGGGAGTCTTTAGGGATCATACCCCGGAATCCGGATCGGGAAATTCGGGAGGCCATGCATCAGACAACCATGGGAATGGATGCAGATCCGGTAAACCTTCTTTTAGCGACGGCTAAACAGGGACTGGTGGATGGCTACGCCGGCCTAAAGCTGGCAACAGATATGCAGGATATTTTATTCGGAACACCGGCTCCTGTGGTGACCGAAGCCAATTTAGGAGTACTTAAAGAGGATTATGTAAACCTGATCGTTCATGGCCATGTTCCCCTTCTTTCTGAAAAAATTGTCCAGTGGGCGAAGACTCTTTCTCCTGAAGCAGAGGCAGTGGGAGCCAAAGGAGTCCAGGTGGCTGGAATCTGCTGCACAGGCAATGAAGTTCTCATGCGTCAAGGAGTTCCTTTGGCCACGAATTACCTTGCTCAAGAATTGGCTATTGTCACCGGGGCTGTGGATGCCATGGTCGTCGATGTCCAATGCATTATGCCCTCCTTGAGCCAAATCTCCTCTTGTTATCATACGGAATTGATCACCACCATGCCTATTGTGAAGATTCCTGGAGCCACTCATGTTCCTTTTGCTCTGGAAAAAGCCGATGAAGCAGCTCAGGAGATTGTTAGGAAGGCCATTGCGGCGTATGCCCGCCGGGATCCCAACAAGGTTCATATACCTGATTATCGGGAAAAAATAATTGCCGGCTTCAGCGTAGAAGCCATTGCAGGCGCTTTGGGCAAGCTGGATGCAGATCAACCTTTAAAGCCATTAGTGGATAATATTGTTAACGGCAATATCGTTGGTGTTGTAGCTACAGTAGGCTGTAATAATGTCAAGGTGACTCAGGATATCTTTCATGTGGAAATGGTCAAAGAACTTTTGAAGAACAATGTCCTTGTCGTGGCGACCGGCTGCTCTGCCCATGCTTTGGCTAAAGCAGGAATGATGAACTCCGAGGGGACCGAACAATATGCCGGGAGTACCCTCAAAGCCGTTCTCAGAGCTATCGGCGAGGCAGCCGGTCTCGGTGCTCCGCTTCCCCCGGTGCTGCACATGGGAAGTTGTGTGGATAATTCCCGCATCGGTGATTTAGTCACAGCACTAGCTAATTATCTCGGTGTGGACTCGGCCGCTTTGCCTGTGGCAGCCAGCGCTCCTGAACCCCAGCATGAAAAGGCTCTCAGCATCGGGACTTGGGCTGTGGCCATGGGAATAACTACTCATTTGGGTGTTATACCTCCTGTCCTGGGCAGCAAGCAGGTGACAGAACTTCTCACTGTAGGTCTTGCAGAAGTTATCGGTGGCAAATTCTATGTAGAAACAGAACCTCAAAAAGCTGCTCTGGGGCTTATTGAGGATATACGGAAGAAGCGGCGGGCATTGGGCTTGGATCAATAAGCCTTGGGGAGGAAAAACTCTATGAACTATATCATCATCGGTAACAGTGCCGCTGGGCTTTTTGCTGCAGAAGGGCTGCGAAAGGTTGATCCTCAGGGGGAAATAACAGTCCTAACGGCAGATTACTATCCTCCCTACTCCCGGTGTCTGACCACCTATTACTTAGCCGGAGATATCAGAGAAGAACAGCTCTTTCTTCGTACGACTGAGGAACTGGCGAAACTGAATCTTGATATCCATTATAGGGTCAGGGTAACAGGACTTGATCCGGAGGGGCAAAAGGTTAGTACGGCTTCCGGTGAAGTCTTTGACTATGATCGGTGTCTAATAGCCACCGGAGCTTCAGCAGTCAGGTTGGATATTCCCGGGGCCGCCTTGCCTGAAGTATTTACCCTGCGTCATCTGGAAAATGCCCAAGCTATCAAAAAAATGATCAAACCAGGACGAAAGGCTGTTATTATCGGAGGCGGATTAGTCAGTTTAAAATCAGCCTACGCCTTACGTAAGCAAGGGATGGAAGTCCATGTGATAGTTTCCTCAGGATATATCCTATCTCAAATGCTCAATTCATCAGCAGCTGAAAGGTTGGAGGAACATCTTAAAGCTCATGGTATCCATATCAGCCTCAATTCGGATATAGCTGCTATTAAAGGAAAAGAGCATGTAGAAGCGGTTGAACTTAAATGTGGCAGGATAGTTGATACGAATTTGGTAATCATAGGCAAAGGAGTCCAGCCTAATGTAGAGCCTTTCCTAAACTCGGGTCTCAAGATAAACCATGGTATCCTGGTCAACGAGTATTTGGAAACCAACATTCCCCATGTGTACGCAGCAGGAGATGTGGCAGAAACCTGGGACTTTCTTCGGGAATGCCCACGTATCAATGCCGTTTGGCCTAATGCCACGGAACAGGGGAGGACCGCTGCTTTGAATATGGCCGGTAGAAAAACCATCTATAAGGGCTCGATGGCGATGAATTCAGTGGATTTCTTCGGTTTAAGAATTATCTCCGGGGGAGTCGTTACCCCCCCTGCACATAAGAAGGACATTGAAGATGCTCTTCCTTGGAAAGTAACGGAAGGTCAGGAGAGCTGGTCGAAGCCTTCGGCAAAGGCATCTACCCATCAATCATTGATATGGAAAGGAAATTATCTGAAAGGCTATGTCCTAATCGGGTACCCCGAGCGAGCGGGGCTCCTTACAGCGATGATTCAGACTCAAGAGCCTCTTGCTCCGGAAGTGCAAAGGAATATTGAGGCAGGAAAAAGGAAAATAACGAGGCTTAGGTAACCAAAAGAGTAACATCTGAAGATTTCGGGTGTTACTCTTTTTATTACTTAGAAATGTCCTTCTTGCCAATGGCTGAGTATGCAAAAAGTGTCAGATATTCGTGAATAGACATAAGATGTAGAGATACGGTAGAAGGGAGAATGGCCTAATGTGGAAAGGTAAAAAAGTTTTAGTTACAGGTGCAGGTGGCTTTATCGGCAGCCATTTAACTGAGGCTTTAGTCAAAGCAGGAGCCGATGTTCGTGTATTTATACGTTACAATTCCCGTGATGGACGAGGAAATCTGGAAGATCTGGAGCCTTCACTCCTTAATCAAATTGAAATCATTGCTGGGGATTTGCGTGATGCCGATGTGATCGATCGGGCTGTCAAAGGAAATGATGTGGTTTTTCACTTAGCAGCTTTAGTGGGTATTCCTTACTCCTATAAAAACCCACGTGAAGTGGTTGAGACTAATATTTTTGGTACCTTTAATATTCTTATAGCAGGGCGTGATCATGAGGTAAGCCGGGTTGTGAGTACCTCTACCAGTGAAGTGTATGGTTCCGCTCAATATGTACCCATTGACGAGAATCATCCTCTCCAAGGGCAGTCTCCCTATTCTGCCAGCAAGATCGGGGCGGATAAATTAGCGGAAAGCTTTTATGCTTCCTATAATCTTCCTGTGGCCACGATTCGTCCTTTTAACTGTTACGGACCGAGACAATCAGCCCGGGCAATTATCCCCACCTTAATTACTCAGGCTCTGGCAAGTTCAGAGATTAAGCTTGGTAATCTTGAAGCCAAACGGGATTTTACCTTTGTATCCGATACCGTGGCAGGATTTATGGCAGCCGCGCTTTCACCGAAGGCAGTAGGTAGAGTTATTAATGTGGGCTCTGGTCAGGAAATCTCGATCGGTGAGCTTGCCCAAATTATCCTTGAAACAACCCAAAGCTCTGCTAAGCTGGTCATTGACCAGGAGAGGGTTCGTCCGAGCAAAAGTGAAGTCAATCGACTCTTGGCTGATAGCCGCTTAGCTAAAGAAATTATGGATTGGGAGCCCCAGGTTTCCTTGACAGAAGGAATTCTAAAAACTATGGCCTGGATCGAAAAAAATCTGGATCGTTTTCAGATAGGAAAATACCAAATCTAGCAACGAAGAAGGGGATGCGATGCAAACCATAATATTAGCTGGCGGAAGAGGAGCCCGGCTGGATCCTTATAGCCGGATTTTACCCAAACCCCTTTTTCCTATAGGGGATAAGCCCATAGCAGCTATCTTAATTGAGCAGCTTAAAAAAGCTGGAACAGATGAAGTAATTATGTGCTTAGGTTATCTTTCAGATTTAATAAAGACCTATTTTCAGGACGGCAGTGAATTCGGGCTCACTATTCGTTACTCAGTAGAATCTGAGCCCTTAGGGACAGCAGGCCCTTTAAAAGGAGTCGAGGGTTTGAAGGATAATTTTGTAGTCGTCAATGGAGATGAGTTAACCACTTTGGATTTTCGTGCCCTCTATGAGCACCACAGGACAGTACAGGCAGATATGACCGTTGCTGTCCAGAAAAAGACCACTCACTCTTCTTTTGGTGTTCTGGAAATTCAAGATGGCCAGGTTATTGCCTATGCAGAGAAGCCAACTCTTAATTACTGGGCTAGCATGGGAATCTATGTGATCAATAAAACCGTCCTTTCCTATATCCCGGACAATGAAAAATATGACATGCCCAATTTGGTTCAGTGCCTTATCCAAAATGGAGCGAAGGTTAGCAGTTATGAGAGTCAGGATCTTTGGTTTGATATCGGAACCTTAGGCGATTTAGAAAAAGCCAAAGAGCAATTAGAGAAGTTTAAGTTCTAAAAAAATCAGGAGTTCCTTTTTCTCAAAGGTGTTGAGGATTACTTCATTATGCTTGGTATAGCGAATTAAAAATAATAATATTTTTCCCAGAAAAAGGTAACCCATAAAGGACAAGAGCCATAAGATAGAGTGAAGTTAAATTAAGGAGGTGTAACATGGCTTTTTTAACGACGGGTTTGATCGACAATACTCCTGTTTTCGGAGTTCGGCCAAGTTCCTCCCTTTCTGTTTTGGTCACGAGCAATGTTGATACTTTAGAATCGGTGCTGCTGAGAGGTTATTACCTCAGTGGTAACTCGAAAGTACTGTATGTGGAAGAGTTGTTCACCATTGGACCAGCGGAAGTGAAATTAAGGGACTATTATGCAAACTTGGATGGAATTGAGTTCCAATTCATTGTCAGTTCCCAGGGTGTCAATGCAACCCTGTGGGGGAAAGATGCGGAGGGAAATTTGCAGACGGCGCATAGAGTCGTTGCTCAAGAATTAGATGAATTGGATATTTGAAAAAAGTAAGGAGATGTTGGGATGGCAGAGTTAACCACCGGTTTGATAGATAACTTTCCGGTTAATGGGGTGCGCCCCTCAGTATCGGTAGCCATTAGAATTACCAATGATGGCGATTCTGTAGAGACGGTTGAAACAATAGGCTATTATCTCAATGGCCTTTTCAAAGAAGTGTATGTTTTAGAACTAGTCACCGTTATTCCCGGTGAGGTTGTGCTTAGAGAGTACTATGCCGATTTGGATGCTTTCGAATTTGTATTTTCCACAAGTTCTGAAACGGTAGTCATATCGGTTTGGGGTAAGGATGCTGAAGGAAATTTGGTGGACGCTCATCGGGTGCTTCCCGCTGAGTTAGATTCGCTGGAACAGGTAATAGGACCGACCGGGACAACAGGGGCAACTGGAGCCACAGGAGCCACCGGAGCTACAGGTGACAC
>NZ_FRDN01000024.1 GCF_900143285.1 Desulfitobacterium chlororespirans DSM 11544 | reverse complement strand
CGATGGAAGACTAAATTACAGTGGAAGAAGATCTGTGCAGTTTTGAGGGAACAGAGTTCCGAGAGGAACACTGAAACTTCAAAGGATCTGGTGACTATACCGGAGGGGTCCCACCCGTTCCCATCCCGAACACGGAAGTTAAGACCTCCAGGGCTGATGATACTTGGACCGCAGGGTCCTGGGAAAGTAAGTCGTTGCCAGGTAGTGCAGGAGACCATCGAGTACGATGGTCTCTTTGCTTTGGGGCAAATCACGCACCAGTGCGTGATTTGATCCCTCACAGGTACGGGTGTTAGCCACCCACACTGCAGGAGCATTCGTCTCGAGAGGCAGCGTGGCGAAGGGCCCATTCGCCTTTCGTGTTGCCAGGTAAGAGAGAAATTTGATTTGCAAAGTACCATAACTTGCATATATAATCACTGTTAAAAGAAACTTTGGAGGCATAAATAGATGAATATATTTATGGGCCTGGCAATCGGTTTGCTGTCGGGATTTTTCGGTGGTCTTGTTGGCCTGGGCGGCGGAATCATTATGATCCCCCTTATGGTAGGCCTTTTGAAAATCAATCAACATATGGCTCATGGTACCAGCTTGGTAGGCGTGGTTTTCACAGGGATTTCGGGTGCTATAACATATTCCCTGAGTGGTTCCATTGAGTTAGTGCCCGCACTTCTATTGGCCTCTACAGCAATGATAACGGCCAGACTAGGAGCCAGTTATGCTACATCCCTTCCGGAGTGGAAACTGAAAAGATCCTTTGGGTATTTTCTTATTTTTGTAACCATAGTTTTCTTGCTAAAACCATATCTCGGAGAGTTTTCCCTATCCTCAACTATATGGATAAAAACAATTATATTGCTATGCATTGGCGCTTTTGCGGGATTTCTTTCTGGAATGATGGGAGTCGGCGGTGGGTCAATCATGGTACCTGCTATGGTAATTCTTGCAGGTATGGGTCAACAGGTAGCCCAGGGAATTTCGTTGCTTGCTATGATTCCGGCATCGGCAATCGGCGCTTTCACACACAATCGCAACGGGAATGTTCATACAAAAATCTTACCGGGTTTAGTAGTGGGTATTCTACCGGGTACATTTTTGGGCGGCTCCTTAGCTCACATTTTACCAGAGGTTGCCTTGCGAATTATTTTCGCAATTGTGGTAGTTTATACAGCAATAAAGAATATAAGAGCTAAAAAACCCGAAACCGTTGTGGAACCGTCTAATTAAGCTAGTACTAAGTACATGGTTAGTGAATCAAGGAGCATAGTATGAGCTTTTATATGGTGGGCGAGGTGGCTAGGACATGAAAATCATTATCTCCCCGGCAAAGAAAATGAATATGGATGGGGATTTTCTTCCGCCCCGTAATACACCTGTATATCTTGAAAAGGCCAAAAAACTGCGAGATTACCTGCAAAGCCTGCCTTATGAGGAACTCAGAAAACTGCTCTGCTGTAACGATGAGATTGCCGGTTTGAACTATGAACGCTATCAAACAATGGACTTATCCGGATATACAAGCCCGGCGATTTTAGCTTACGATGGCATTCAGTACAAGTATATGGCACCCCAGGTATTTGAGGATGATTATTTCGATTATATAGAAAAGCATCTGCGAATTTTATCCGGATTTTATGGTATATTGAAACCCCTCGACGGAGTTGTACCCTATCGCTTGGAAATGCAGGCGAAGTTGAAAACGGACTTCTGCCGAAATCTGTATGACTATTGGCAAGATGATATTTACCGGGAATTGACCCAAGAAGATACCACGATTCTGAATCTTGCTTCGGCTGAATACAGCAAAACGATTGAGAAATACCTGGCTGCCGGCATCAACTATGTTAACTGCGTATTCGGTGAGCTGATCGACGGCAGAGTAATCGAAAAAGGTGTTTATGTAAAAATGGCCCGGGGTGAAATGGTCCGTTTTATGGCTGAAAAGGCCATTAAAGATCTGGAGCAAATCAAAGAATTTAATAGGCTTGGATTTGAGTACAGGGAGCAATTGTCGGATAATAACACCTTTGTATTTGTGAAGGCCATGGAAGAAAAATAAAAAGAACAAAGCCATGGGTGAGAGGAGAAATTATGATTGATAGCTTGGCCGACCCTTCCATAAACTTAAGGGAAAACTTAGATCTCAAGAGCTATACTCATATTAATAACTTGCAGGGACTGTGCTTGGAACATGACAGAACAACTCTGAAATTGGAACTTGACTATAAGCTGAGTCGATCCGAGGGCAAACCAGGAAGTCTGAAGACAATTAATGAGTTTATGTGTTATGATAGAGAACTTCTCATTGGCTATATGGGTATTTGTGATTTTGGTGGAGAGGAAATTGAAGTTAATGGTATGGTCCACCCTGATTATCGAAAGAAAGGGATTTTTAAAACCTTGTTCTCCTATGTCAAGAATGAATGGAGCAAGAGGAGAGCGTCCAGGATGCTTTTATTAAGTGATCGTAATTCACTTGCGGGACAGGCATTTATTAAAAGCGTTTCCGGAGTGAAGCATGAACATACGGAGTACGAGATGTTTTTGCAGAGTGATACGAAGCAAGAATTAAATTCCGGTAAGGTAGTATTAAGAAAAGCGACCGGCAACGATACCCAGGAAATTTCCAGACAAAACTCTATCTATTTTGAGCAAGAGAGCCAGGATGAGAATATGCTTATACCTGAGGAAGAAGCGAGAGCGGGCATGATCATCTATATGGCTGAAGTCAATAATTGTGTAATAGGAAAAGTCCATTTGGATGTCAGCTCTAATGTTGGGGGTATTTACGGTTTAGGAGTACTTCCGGAGTATCGCAGAAAGGGATATGGCAGAGATATTCTGGCCTTAGGGATCGAAGAGTTAAAAAGCAACAATTTTAAAGAGATTATGCTTCAGGTTAATGTCAAAAATGAAAAGGCGCTTGATCTTTATCGCTCCTGTGGTTTTGAGGTCACGTCAACCATGGATTATTTTGAATTAAAAAAGTGAATCCGAACTCTGCCTTAATAATCGCCTTAACGAACAGCCATGTTATGCCCGATTGGCTTGTAATTATAATAACAATGTATTATAGTTAATAAAAACAGGTGAGCTTGATAGAGAGGGGAGTAAAGATTCCGATGGCCTTAAAACAACTTGATTCCAATAGCTTTGAAGAGATTATCTATGATAATGGCGAAGCCTGCCTGGTTCTCTTTTCAAGAAAGAGCTGCCATGTCTGTAAAGAGGTAGGTCCTATGGTAGAAGAGCTGGCACCAAAATACAGTGAAAAATTTGGATTCTACTATGTGGATGTCGAAGAAAATATGACTTTATTTCAAAGATTTTCTTTAAAAGGGGTTCCCCAGATTTTGTTTTTTAAAGACGGAGAATACCAAGGGAAACTTTCAGGCAATGTTGAGGAAGAAGTCCTGGAAGAAAAAATAGCAGAAATTCAAGCATAAATGATTTGAAAAAAGAAACACCCTGGAAGCTAGCTCCAAGGTGTTTTTTGATCGTGAGGCAGCTGATCGCAACGAGTGGAGCAATAGCAGGGCGCTTAGGAGCTGCTTAACTCAAGTAAACGTGTTAATGCTTCTTCCTTGTCGAAAGAACTGAACCAACGATAGCCATCGTCATCCAATATACGATAGTGCTTACTAATAAGGTTTTGCTGCAATCGGAAAAGACCTTCCTGATGAACATCCGCCCACCAGATTTTGCCCCCCATAGTTTTCTCCTTTGGGCTATCAATGCGCTCGTGGGCGATTGTTCTTAATACTTCTAAGGGGTCGTCTCCGAAAATAGATTGCATAATCTCACTTTCTCTAAACATAGCACAGGTGGCAACGACAACCCCCCAGCTGGCGCAATCTCTGCCCTTTTCAACTTGGACAAGGGTTTTCTTAGATATGCCAATGATATCGGCCATTCTATCTTGGGAATAGCCGTTTTCAACCCGAATCAGCTTTATCTTGCTCGAAACAAGTTTGATCGCTCTTTCTTTGTCCATCCTGGTTCCTCCCGGATTCTCTACAAACGAAATAAGTATTGATTGAATTTTCCCTTACAGTGTATAATTACACTGTAAGGGAAAATATTTCTTTTTCTATTATAGCATGAACAGGAAAGGGGAGGGAAGATTTAGTCATGGATATGAGTAAAAAGAAAAAAATTATTATCCCTGTGGCAATTGGATTAGGGCTGCTCATGGCTGGGTTCGCCTATTTGATGCAAATACGGGGAGAATTTAAGGACTATCTCAGTGAAAAATACCCGGGGCAAACGTTTCAGGTCGGATTCGTTAAGATTGATCCTATCTATGGAAGTTATTTTACAACAGTCAGTTGCTTAGATGATAATGTGTCTTTTCCTATCGGTAAGAGCTTCCGTACAAAAAACATCAACGAAAGCTATCTCCAAACCAAGAGCCATAATCAGTACAACGCATATATCAAGGAAGTCTTTAATGAGAGCGGTATCAAAAGCCATATTACAAGTGTAACAGGAGGAGGTAGGGACAAGGAGCACTATCAGAATGACGGGCATTATGATCAAATAAACCTCTACTTAACTGAAGAAGCTGAGCTGATATACATAACTCAGGCGGCCCTGAACTTACTGAGAGAAAAGGGTATTCAGGCCGACACAGTTATTCTGACTCAAGAAAAAGACGGTCATGTTTATGAATGGTATGGGTCCACCGCGGATTATGATTTAACTGAAGATCAGCTAAGGGAGAAAATAAGAAAGATAAAATAGACCAGTTCTAACGACTATTGTATAATTGAAGTAAAGGAAGGTTAAGGAAGCCTTCCTTTTGTGCTTATACATATCACCAAATTGGAAACTTAATTGAAAGTTGTTCTCGGTAGAGGGGATATGCTGTATAATGATCAATAATAAGCTGTAAAGGAAGTCTTTCTCTAGATAGAAAAAGGCTTTAGTAGAATATAAGGAGATCAAACTATGCTATATAGATTGATGAAACGGTTCAGTGACTATAATATATTGCATGATGTCATTGATTGCTTAACAGCGTCACTGGAAGCAAAGGACAATTATACAAGCGGTCATTCCAATCGAGTAGGTGATATGGCTTTTGATATTTGCAAAAGCCTCAAACTATCTATTGTGGAGCGGGATCGCATCCATATTGCTGCCCACCTCCATGATATCGGCAAGATTGGCATCCCCGACCATATTCTTAATAAACCCGGAAGACTATCCTCAGCGGAATGGGCACAAATCCAAGGCCATCCGGAAATCGGCTACACTATTTTAAGTAAATCAAGAAAGCTTAAAGATATCGGACAAATTGTCCTTAGCCATCATGAACGATGGGATGGCAAGGGTTACCCACATGGTCTAAAAGGGGAAGAAATCCCTTTAGGAGCAAGAATTATTGGCGTGTGTGACAGTATTGATGCTATGACCTCTGATCGGGCTTACCGTAAAGCCTTTACCTGGGCGGAGTGCAAAGCGGAGATAATAGCCAACAAAGGCTCGCAATTCGATCCCGAAGTGGTGGAAGCCATTACGGATTCATTATGGAGCAAATGGCAAATGGAGTATTGCAAAGAAAGAGAAAGAGAGCACAGCCTTGGCCAAGGAATCCAGAGCGCGACTTAACCCCAGGAGAATCCTCAAAAATTAACAGGATAATCTTATTTAGATCTGTCAAATTTAAGGGAAATCCTTATAATTAAAGAGAGGGATGGTCGTCCATTAATCCATGGTAAGGCTATCCTGGATTGTGATTGGGGGATCAATATCAAAGTAAACTTTTGGAAGGAGTAAAGAATGGATATTAATTATGCAATTAAAGAGGTCATACGCCATCACCGGCAAGCAGTTCAAAAATCAGCCTGGGAATTCATCGACGTGGACACCTTATATACCCTTAGAGATATAGCGATAACTGTTGAGAATGAAAAGTTTCACGTGATGGGAGATTCGGACAAATATTACGTCATGGTTAGAAAATCTTCAATGGATAATGATGTGATCATGTTCGGCAGGGTAGATGGGGGCAATTTGGAGAAAACCTTAGAAAGGGATATTCCCAAAGTAGGGCTTGCGATCCTGGCGATAAGACATATCGAGGATGATCATTCTATAGACGATTTACTTTCAGCGAGAAGAGAAGAGCTGCTGGACCAACTCATTCTATGTTTTGGGAGTGAGAGGTTCAACCTGGCTGATGGAACCAGCTTCACTTTACAAGAACTTAAGCAAGCAATTTCGCACTGAAAAAGTTTTGTGCGATAGCTCTTCGGGATGAATAGGTAAAGGGAGTACCGCCGCACTACTTTGTTCAAGTTGTGCGGCGATACTCCCTTATTACTTTGCAGGTTTTAGATGAAGACTAGAATTTGAAGATAATCACGAAGATAACCAGAAGTGTAAGTCCTAATCCTAACGAACCGCCAATAAGTTTCTTTTCGATAGGTAGAAGATCATACCATTCATCTTCGTAAGCTTTCTTAGCGGCAGGCGCTTGTTGCCCAGTTTTAATTGCCATTTTAATTCCCCCTTACATTATAAGTGATTAAACAGTCGGAGGCGTAATTCCATGGTAGAAGAGCCAGGAGATGAACAGTCCGAACCAGAGAATGAAGCCGAAGAGAGCAATACCATAAATGGCAACGATACGTCCCATTCCTTCTGCCCAGAGCTTGCGAACGTTAGTGACTAAGCCGATGGAGAAGAAACATAAGCCAAAGAAGATAGTTCTGAAAGCATTTCCTTCATTAACACCTGTGCTTAATGACTTCACGCCATCAGGATTATTCACACCAACTAAGAACAGGATGAGGAAAGTCAGTACGAAACCGATGATGAATTTGGGGAAGCGATCCCAGATATCTACGGCACTGACTTTATTTCTTTCACCAGGATTTGCACTGGCATTTTTATCGATGGGGAATACGGACCAGATAATAGCCAGAATGAAGGCCCATACACCGATAAAGATGTCGATGAAGACTTTCGTGGTGGTAGCCACCATCAAGATCCAGCCTTCTTCCCAGTTGATGCCCAGTTCTCTTAAAGCACGGCCTCTGATCAAGGAGTCGGTGATAGCACCACTGGCGATAGCGCCACCGTCGGATTTAACAGCCAGACCCATCCAAGCACCGGCAACCATAGGATCCTTGAACAAGAAAGCTTGTGCTAACCAAGGCAATAACAAGAGTTCGAGGGCAACGAAAACGATGATAACAGCGGAGAGAATTACAGGAATAACGGGACGGGCCCGGATAGCACTACCAGTAGCGATAGCAGCAGAAACACCGCAGATGGAGATACCGGATGCCAAAGGTGCTGCCCATTCTGGTGTAAATTTGAAGAATTTACGAGCGATAAGGTAAACTACCGGCCAGTAGATCAAGTAAGCTTCAACAACAGCACAAAGTCCCCGGATGATGATTGTTGTAGCCAGACCAAAGGCATCGAGAGTTTTAATAGCAATGGAGGCACCAAGAACGACGATACCGATTTTAATAAATAATTCAGGTTTTGCGGCTTCTTTTAAAAAGTCGGCTTGTTTGATAAAGAAGTTCCCAATAATAAGACCGACTACCATGGCGATGATATAACCCATTTCGCCTAGACCAAGAGACCAGCCAATGCCATAACTAGCAGTCTTATCAGGTGTAGCGCCGATATAAGCAATGTTGCCTAACATGAGGCAACCCATGGTTACCCAGAATATAATTGAAAAACCAATGGCGTATTTTTTTAGATTAGAGCCGACAAATTTAGCGGCAACAGTGGTGATAGCTAAAACGAATAAGAAAGTCACTAATAAGGATGTGAAACCACCGAGACCTGTACCTTTAGATACGGGACCAAAAGCTTTGGCAGGCTCGATCCATACATTTGCTTTTGTTACCCAGCCTAACAGGTCTGCCCCAAAGTAAGGTCCTAAACCTAATGCGAAGATAAATAGCCCTAGCCAGGCCGCCCACCAGTCTTCATTTTGAAGAGCTTTTTTTCTTGCGTAAGTATTCGTGGACAAGTTCTCCACCTCCCTGAGAATTGTGAGCACTATTTCATTTTACTTTTGAATAATGTGTTGTTAAGACGACATTCGTAGTATTATTCACTTTCATGGGTAGATTTAGAAAGTAATATGGTATAATTAGGGTTCGAAACGATGCTTAGTAATATCGTATTAGCGAATCTACTTAAGTTTTAGTTCCTCCTCCTTTACAAAAAGTTTGTGAATGTGAAAGTAATCGAAAACTGTCATAAATCACCCCCTTCTAGAGTTTAAGCTATTTCTTCATCCACGCTGGATGAAAGATAACAAAGTCTATAAGATTAGTAAACTGAATATTATGAATAATTAAAGGATAATTGTCCGCTGTTATAATATAACTATTAAGGTAAAAAAATCATAGGGAAAACGACCACATTCACATGAGTTCTGTGAAAGTGAAAAGATGTTCTATTTGTTTTTATTATAGGTCCTATAACTAAATATGTGAAATATGAATTTAAAATGAACGATATAGGGATAATTTATGGAGGAAATTTCACAAAGTTTATTGAGACTAATTCACTCTGTCTATTGAAGCAGGCTTTGAGGCTGCCAGGCAGGCCGGGCTGAGCTTTCCGGTGATGGTTATACCTAAACCAATATTTGGGCCTCAGGATGGATAAAAGGGATACCGTATCAAGCGGAGCGGTACCGGGAAAGAGTATGAAATTAATTTCCTATTAGGTATCGGTAATCCTAATGTTCACAATTGCAAAAGCAAATTTTACAAAGACTTTAAACTGACCTAGACTAAAAGTGATAGTATTAACAATCATTACTATAATCAAGGGGGTAGAAGACATTGTTTCTAGTCTTTTATGCGATTCTGGCCATGTTTTTATTTTTAGCAATCTCTGCGTATAAAGCGTATGAGTACACTAAAATGCCAATGCATGGGCGCCTGGATCTCTATCCTGTTCCCAAAGAAAAGGGACATGAGCATGGAGGATCCTATTATGAGCAAGCCGAATGGTGGGCTAAGCCTCATGAAACATCAACAGCATCCGAGATCGTTGACATGTTGAAGGAGATTCTGTTCATTAAAAAGCTCTTTCAGAACCAAAAATCTCTTTGGTGGTTATCCTATTCACTTCATTTGGGCATTTATTTTATTTTCGCTTGGACTGTAATTCTTGCGGCGGCAGCTGCCACCCAATTAGCGGGCGGAACCGTTGCTGCCGACGGCGGCCTTTGGGGCGCGCTCCTTTACTATGCGACACCTTTGGTTGGCTGGATAGGTTTCTTTTTAGCTTCCTTTGGTGCCATCAGCTTATTGGTGCGCCGGGTCGCAGACCCCATCCTCAAGAAATACACTACGCCACAGGAATATTTCAATCTATTGCTCTTATTCGTCGTGACTTTAACCGGTATTTTGGTGTGGAGTGCAGATATCACCATGAGCAATGCCCGGGATGCTATGGCTAATGTTCTGTCTTTCCAACCTTTGAATGACGATCCCCTATTGACGATTCACATTATTCTGGCCGGAATTATGCTGATATACATCCCTATAAGCAAGATGAGCCATTATGTAGGCAAGTTTTTCAGCTTCCATATGGTTATCTGGGATAATGATCCGAATCTCGCGGGCAGCAAGGTTGAGGAAAAAATCAAACAGGCTGCTCAATATAAGCCGCAGAACAAATGGTCGGCTCCCCATATTGCCGGTGCACCTGCACCTACGGAAAAGGCCCCCAAGTAGGGGTAATGAAATCGAGGAGAGGAGATTGACATAATGATAGATCATAAAGACCTAAAACCCAGTGATTTAAACAGACCTGATGAGCAGTTGGTCCAGATCCCGATGGAAGAACTTATGCCTTTGCCGCGTCCTTATGATAAGCCCGGCATGGAACCCGATTTCATGGAAGTCAAACCGGCATGGCGTGAAAAATACTGTACTTCCCTGGATGGCTTCGTGGGCATTGATACTTTGACCCGCCCCAAATCCAAAGAGGAAGAAGAGGAGTTTGTCCGTAAGTTCTTGAGCGGTTTGGAGAAGCTTTTCACCGACGCCAACAACGGCATGAGACAGCCCTTAATGCTTTCCTTTGAGTACTGTGCTAAATGCGACACCTGTTCCAATGCCTGCCACATCTATGAAGGGTCCGGCAATAATGAACTTTATCGGCCTATTTTCCGGGTAGAGGCTCTGCGCAAAATCTATAAAAAGTACTTCACTACCAGCGGCAAATTGCTTGGCGGTTTAGTAGGCGCCGACCTTGAGGCAACCTGGGAAAGTATCGCTCGTCTTGGCGAATCCGCCTATCGATGCAACCTTTGCCGTCGTTGTGCCCAAACCTGTCCTCTGGGGTTGGATAATGGCATCATGGCCAAAGAAATCCGCAAGATTTTCAGCATGGAGATGGGGATTGCCCCCAGCCCGATTCACAAAAAAGGAACGGAGAATCAGCTGAAGACAGGTTCCTCCACCGGAATGACTAAGGCGGCCTTTTTGGACAATATAGAGTTTTTGGAAGAAGAAATTGAAGATAAGTTTGGCTTGAAAATAAAAATTCCCATTGATAAAAAAGGCGCGGATATTCTTTTGATCCACAATGCCGGCGAATATGTGGCTTGGCCGGAAAACCCGATGGCTTTTGCTATTCTCTTTGAAGCGGCCGGACTCAACTGGACCCTCAGTAGTGATATTATTGGTTATGACAGCGTCAATTATGGGATTTGGTATGATGATGTCCAGGCCAAAAAGATTGCTGTATCCCAAATGAAAGCAGCAAGGGAGCTGGGAGTAAGACGCGTTGTGGAAGGCGAATGCGGACATGCCCATAAAGCGGCGGCCATATCGGCCGACAGAATGATTCCCGGCTCGGATAAAGTGCCTGTGGAAAGCTTTTTCCCCTTATTGCGGGATATCGTCAAATCAGGAGCCATCAAATTCGATCCAAGCAAGAACAATTTCCCGGTGACTCTGCATGACCCATGTAACGTGGTCAGACAGATGGGGGTTGTGATGCCCCAGCGTGAAGTCCTGCATCAGCTTGCCCCCCAATTCCGTGAAATGACACCTCATGGAGTGGATAATTATTGTTGCGGCGGCGGGAGCGGTTTCGCCATCATGCATGGCCAGAACTTCGCGGATTTCACGAGAAAGATCAGTGCCCGCAAGAAATTTGCTCAGATCCTCAATGCTTTTCAGGATACTATTGAAGATCCTCAGATCGTTAAATACATCTGTGCTCCTTGCTCCAACTGTAAAGGAACCATGCGGGAGCTCCTGGAGTACTACGAAGCAACCGATAAGTTCAATGTCCAATATGGCGGCTTAATCGAATTGGTCGTCAACGCTATGGTTGATCTGAAGGCACCTTTCTTTGAGTTCCTGGGAGAAGAGTAGGCCATACCCTGTTGCCCGCAGCGGGGCGAGAGAATATGAGGTGGTAAAGTGAAAGTTGTGATTATTGGCGGAGTCGCTACAGGACCTAAGGTAGCAGCCCGCTTACGACGCCTTTCTATAGACGCCGAAATAACCGTTATTGAAAGAGGGAAGATCGTTTCCTATGGATCTTGCGGGTTGCCCTTATTTTTGGGCAACCTGGTCCCCAAGATAGAAGATCTTATGAAGACCTCGGCGGGGTTGATTCGCGACCCCCAATACTTTGAGGATACCAAGGGTATCAATGTATTAACCCAGACCGAGGCCCTGGCTATCGACCGTCAGCAGAAAAAAGTCAAAATCCGGAACCTTGCCACAGGTGAGGAACGTGACCTGGACTATGATGCTTTGGTTCTGGCCACAGGCGCTAAAGAAATGGCGCCGCCCATTTCCGGAATTCAGTACCAGAACGTTTATGCCGTACATCATTTGGATGATGCGGTGAATATCAAAACCCTGATCAAAGAAAAGAAGATCCAACATGCCACCATTATCGGTGCAGGTTTAATTGGCATTGAAGTGGCCGACGCCATCGCCGGACCGCGCTTAAAAGTCACTCTGTGCGAAAGTCAAGGAAGTGTCGTTCCCAAGCTGCTTGACCCGGATATGGCCCTTCTCGTCGAACACAAGATGCGTAGCCGAGGGATTGATCTAAGACTGAATTGTCCTGTCCAAGGGTTGACCGGAGATGAGGATGGGAAAGCCAATGGAGTAGCCCTGGAGAACGAGACCATTGCCACCGGGTTAGTTATTATCGCTGTAGGAGTACGGCCGGAGGTTACGCTGGCCCGGCAAGCCGGTCTGACCATTGGCATAACGGGTGCCATTCAAGTCAACCAATATATGCAGACCGACGATCCCTGCATCTATGCCGGCGGCGACTGTGCCGAACAGGTCAATATGCTATCCGGCCGCCGGGTTTTTGTCCCCTTAGCATCGACTGCCAACAAGCAGGGACGGGTTATCGCCGACAATATCGCCGGAAGGGCTTCAGAGTTCCCAGCCATTTGCGCTACTTCAGTCTTTCAAGCCTTCGAGCTCAATGTAGGAAGGACGGGACTGGGGGAGTCAGAGGCCAGGGAGCTGGGCTATGACGTGATAACAAGCCTAAGCACCGGCCTTGACGCAGTTCATTACTATCCCGTTCATGGCGCAGTGACCATCAAGCTTATTGCTGAAAGAGCCAGCGGACGGCTGCTGGGCGCTCAGGTCTGCGGTACGGGAGAAGCTATTAAACGATTGGATGTCCTTATAACCATCTTAAGATTCAAGGGAACGGTTAAGGATATCAGCAATTTGGATTTGAGCTATGCCCCGCCTTTCGCTACGGCCATGGATGTCTTGATTCATGCGGCCAATACCTTGGAGAACAAGCAACTTGGGGTTGTGGATACCGTGAATCCCTTTGAACTGCTTGAACGCTTGGAAAAAGATAAATCCATCATCTTTGTGGATGTGCGCGAGGGAGATGAGACCAAGGCCAACCCTGTGGAAGGTTCCCATATCATAGTGATACCTTTAGGGGAACTAAGGAAACGATATGCTGAAATACCTCAGGGCAGCCCAGTGGTCACATTCTGTGAGCTGGGTATTCGCGGATACGATGCAGCCTGCTTCCTTAAAGGAGTGGGGTTCCAGGATGTCAGTTTTCTGGAAGGAGGGATGTCCACCTGGGGAGCCTTGCAGCCTGCCCTGAATATGTAATTGCTAAATAATACACAATGAGTATTTTGTATTGCACGATTGGAATTCTCTATTTTACACCAAGCTTGAATCGTAGTTAAATGGACTTGGAAAGTGTAAGTTCACACAAGGATTAGATAGATAGGTGGTGAAGGAAGATGTTCATCATAACCATTGATCCCGATTCATGTTCCGGTTGCGATGCCTGTGCAGATGCCTGCCCGGCACATCTGTTGAAATTCAACGGGGAAATCACCGAAGTCGTCGGTGATGAAACCGAATGTATGGGTTGTGAAAGTTGTGTATCTGTTTGCCCAACGGGTGCTGCATCCATTACAGAGATGTAGAAATATATAAAAAGAAATTCTTGAATTGGAGGTAAGGTCATGGCTGAAAACAGAACGCCACAACTGGATGAGTTAGAAAAAGGACAATGGCCCAGCTTTGTGACGGAAATCAAAAAGGCTGCCGTGAAAAACAAAGCCTCGAAGGAACTCCTTCATCTCTTGGAAAGATCCTATGAGGAAAAGAGAGGGCATTGGAAGCACGGTGGTATCGTTGGAGTTAAAGGTTACGGCGGTGGAGTAATCGGTCGTTACTCTGATTTACCAGAAGAGTATCCTAACCTGGCTGCCTTCCACACAGTACGTGTCAATTCCCCAAGCGGTTGGTTCTACAACACCCAATCCCTGCGTACTATCTGCGATATCTGGGAAAAACGGGGAAGTGGACTTATGAACTTCCACGGAGCTACTGGAGATGCAATTTTGCTTGGGACAACCACTGACCAACTTCAACCCATCTTTGATGAATTGAGTGAAGAAGGTTTTGATCTGGGTGGATCCGGTTCCGACTTAAGATCTCCCAGCTGCTGCGTTGGACCAGGACGTTGTGAGCATGCCTGCTACGACACCTTAGAAGCTTGCTATAACATCACCAACGAATACCAAGATGAGTTACACCGCCCCATGTGGCCCTATAAATTTAAATTTAAATTCTCCGGTTGCGCCAATGACTGTACCGCATCGATCGCTCGTTCTGACTGCGCCATCATCGGTACCTGGAGAGATAGTCTCATCATCGACCAAGAAGCGGTAAAAGTTTATGTTGCTGAAGGGCTGAATATCCAAGCCGTCGTTTGTGACCGTTGCCCAACAAACGCCTTGAAATTCAATGCAGAAACTCAAGAATTAAGCGTTATAGCGGAAGAGTGCACACGTTGTATGCATTGCATCAACAGAATGCCCAAAGCCATCACACCTGGAAAAGAAAGAGGAGCAACCATCCTTATCGGTGGTAAGTCTACAATCGTTCAGTCTGCCTTCATGGGTTGGGTCATCGTGCCTTTCATGAAGATGGAAGGAGACTTCGAAGAGTTCAAAGATCTCATGGGCCGTATCTGGGAATGGTGGGATGAAAACGGTAAGACCCGCGAGAGAATCGGGGAAACTATCTATCGCCTGGGTATGACTAATTTCCTTACGGCAATTGGTTTACCGGCTGTACCACAAATGGTTTACCGTCCACGTGCTAACCCCTATGTCTTCTGGCCAGAAGATGAAATAAAGAAGTAAGAGGTGGTTAATAATGGCAATTTTAGATCAGGGGCCTCTAAATTATAAGGAGCAGCTGCCGCCCATCATTCATGAGAATTATGGAAAATGGCGCTACCATGAAAATCCGAAACCAGGTGTGCTGAAACACGTTTCTGAAAGCGGAGCAGAATTATACAGCGTTCGCGTTGGCTCCCCCCGTCTTGTCTCCTTAGATTTCATCCGTGAAATTTGTAATCTGGCTGATGAGTATTGCGACGGCTTCCTTCGTTTCACAGCTCGTCATAATGTTGAGTTCTTAGTATCCGATGCCGCTAAAGTTGAACCTTTGATTGCTGCTCTTGGCGAAAGAGGCCTTCCCGTAGGCGGTACAGGCGCTTCCATCAGCAATATCGTTCATACTCAAGGTTGGGTTCACTGCCATACTCCGGCTACCGACGCCTCCGGCGTGGTTAAAGCCGTTATGGATGACCTCTATGAGTATTTTGTCTCCTCAAAATTACCTGCTCAATTGAAAATCAGCTTGGCTTGCTGTCTGAACATGTGTGGTGCTGCTCACTGCAGTGATATAGCTATTGTTGGTGTTCATAGAACACCTCCACGTATTGACCATGAGAAGATCCGCAAGGGAACAGAAATTCCCAGCTTGGTGGCCAGCTGCCCCACAGGCGCTATCCGTCCTAATCCTAAAGAAAAGAGTGTCGTAGTCAACGATGCCAAGTGCATGTATTGCGGCAACTGCTACACCATGTCACCCGGTATGGAAATCATTGACCCTGATAACGACGGAATTGCCATCTTGGTTGGTGGAAAGGTCGCCAATGCGCGGACCAATCCGATGTTCTCACGGATGGTTATCCCCTTCCTGCCGAATAACCCCCCCCGTTGGCCGGAAGTTACCGATGCTGTTCGCAATATCGTCGAGACCTATGCTGCCAATGCTCATAAAGGGGAGAAAATGGGCGAGTGGATCGAGAGAATCGGTTGGGAAAGATTCTTTACCTTAACCGGTATCGAATTCAACGCAAAACTCATCGACGACTTCATCTTCTCCAGAGAAACCTTCCGTACATCTGCCGCGTTCAAATATTAAGCGTTCCCATTAAACTTTCAATATATTTAGGGGGGAAATGGATATGCAAAAAGGAGCTGCCGACCCCGTTATTAAGGAAAAGGTCTTAGCTTTTCTGGACACCGTTGAGAAAGCAAAAAGCAAGGAGATTGCTGCCCAAATCGGCGAGAAAAAAGGCGATGTGGATTTAGCAGTCAAAGAACTTGCTATGGAGGACAAGGTGGAATATCTCTATATCACCACGACCTTCATCGCCCTCAAAGGTAAAGTCAAAGAACCAAACTAAGCCTTCCGAAACAACACTATTCAATGAAACTCGTTGCAGGAGGTTCTCCTCCTGCAACGAGAGAACTCCTTTTTCAATAAAACACCAAGGAGTTGGCTTATATGGATAAGACCTTAAGAAGTCTCCTCACGGAAAAACAATCCGCCATTATTGAAAAATGGTGTCGTGAAATCATCAATACTTACCCCAAAGAGACTGCAAGATTCTTAAAAGAAAAACGTGATGAGTTTGCAAATCCTATCGGGAACACCATCAGCCAGGGTATTGAGCAAACCTTTACAGCCTTAATCCAAGAAAGTGAAGAGAATGAAGTGCATTTATTTTTAAAGGATATGATTAAGGTGAGAGCGGTGCAGAGCTTTACTGCTTCCCAGGCTGTGAGTTTTGTGTTCCTCTTAAAAAGGATAATTCGAGAAGAACTGGGCAAGGTGGCTGAAGAAGAGCGTATAGCCAAAGCTCTTCTGGACTTTGAAACTCAAATTGACCAGTTAGCACTTGCTTCTTTTGATATATATTCAGAATGTCGCGATAAGCTAGCGGATCTCAAGACGATGGAAATAAGAAATCAGACCTACCGGCTATTGCAGCAAGCGAATTTAGTAACACCCCGTGACCATACAGAACCTGAGGAACCACATTCTGAACCAGAACCCTTTCTGGTCAATACCAAGAGAAAAGAGGTTGTAACGTGAAAGCCTTATTTTCTTTAATCGCTGTATTAATATTGATGCTTATTCCTCTAGTAGGAGTTGGGATGGCCAACTTACAGGGTCTATTTGGCATTGTTCTTCCTTATGCAGCCCTCATCGTATTCCTGGGAGGATTCATCTACCGGATCATCGGCTGGGCCCGTACTCCTGTGCCCTTTAGAATCCCAACCACGGTCGGGCAAGGCAAATCCTTTGACTGGGTTAAGCAGAATAAGATTGAGAACCCCACCTCCAACCTTGGAGTCATTATCAGAATGGCGATGGAAGTTTTACTTTTCCGGTCCTTATTCCGGAATTCCAAGACCGAGCTGAGGAATGGAGAAAATGGCCCCCAATTGGCACATGGCTCCAACAAATGGCTGTGGCTTTTTGGCCTGATGTTTCACTGGTCCTTATTGATCATTCTCATTCGTCATTTAAGATTGTTTTTGGAGCCGGTTCCGGCGGTTATCAGTTCCTTGGATAGTCTGGACAGTTTCTTCCAGATTGGTTTACCTGCTCTCTATATTACCGACATGCTTATTGTCGCCGCATTGACTTTTCTCTTCCTGCGGAGAGTTGTGGCCCCTCAAGTGAAATACATCAGTTTGGCCGCTGACTACTTCCCCCTCTTCCTTCTCATGGGAATCGCTGCCACAGGAATACTCATGCGCTATATATTCAGAGTAGATATCGCCAGCATCAAGGAATTTGCCGTTGGGTTACTCACTTTCACCCCTCATATCCCCGATGGAATCGGCACCATCTTTTATATTCACCTGTTCTTTGTCAGCTGCTTGTTTGCCTATTTTCCCTTAAGCAAGCTGATGCATATGGGTGGAATCTTTATGAACCCGACCCGGAATATGAAGAGCAACAACCGTATGGTAAGACATATCAACCCTTGGAACTATCCCGTTGAGGTCCATACTTATGAAGAGTATGAGGACGATTTCAGAACCAAAATGATTAAGGCGGGTATCCCGGTGGAGAAGGAGTGAAATTAAAAAATGGCAAAATATAAACTCCCTAAGTCGGAAGAACTGTCGAAGATAGATTATAAACCCGGCTCCACAGAATGGATGGATACGCCTGTCACTACCCCGTTTGAACCGGGTACCTTCTGCTGGGGCGCCAAGGGAAGAGACTTAGAGATCGTAGGCTTTCCCAACGCTCGCGACTGGTCTCCGGCTGATGAAGATTGGCAGCTTCCGGAAAATTGGCAGTCAACGATTATCGAAGGAATCGGTGAAAGATTAAACAAGTATCGTTCTTTCAAAATCATGATGGATATCTGTGTTCGCTGCGGAGCCTGTTCAGATAAATGTCATTTCTACATTGGCTCAGGGGATCCTAAGAACATGCCCGTGCTCAGGGCAGAACTCTTAAGATCCGTCTATAGAAGGTATTTTACTCCTTCCGGTAAATTTCTCGGTCGTTTGGCCGGTGCTAGAGATCTTACTGAAGACGTTATTAAGGAGTGGTGGTATTACTTCTATCAATGTACTGAATGTCGCCGTTGCTCAGTCTTTTGCCCTTATGGAATTGACCAAGCGGAGATTACCATTATTGGCCGTGAATTACTGAACCTTTTAGGGTTAAATATTCATTGGATTTCTAACCCTGTGGCTAATTGTTTCATGAAGGGTAACCACTTGGGTCTGGAGCCCCATGCTATCACAGGTAATATCGAAATGATGTGTGATGACATCGAAGATATCACAGGGGTTCGCGTAGAGCCGACCTTCAATCGTAAAGGAGCAGAAATTCTTTTTGTCACTCCCTCCGGGGATTTGATGGGAGAACCGGGAATCTACACCTGTATGGGCTATCTGATGCTCTTCCATGAATTGGGTCTGGACTATACTTGGAGCACCTATGCTTCAGAAGGAGGAAACTTCGGTTTCTTTACCTCCAACGAAATGGCTAAACGACTAAATTCCAAGATCTATGCCGAAGCCAAACGACTTGGAGTCAAGTATATCATCGGCGGCGAGTGCGGCCATATGTGGAGGGTTGTTCATCAGTATATGGGTACTTGGAACGAACCGGCTGATTTCCTGGAAGTTCCGGTATCCCCTATTACAGGCACCCGTTTCGATAACGCTTCCTCCACCAAGATGATTCATATTGCAGAATTTACGGCAGATTTGATCAAGCATGGCAAATTAAAACTTGACCCCAGCCGTAATGACCATCTTAGGGTCACCTATCATGATTCCTGCAATCCTTCCCGGGGTATGGGACTCTTGGAGGAACCCCGCTATATTATCAACAATGTCTGCAACAACTTCTACGAAATGCCGGAGAGCACCATCCGGGAAAAAACCTTCTGCTGTGGCAGCGGTTCCGGGCTGAACGCTTCCGAGAATATGGAAGAACGTATGCGAGGCGGCTTCGCCAGAGCGAATGCTGTAAAATATGTTCAAGACAAGCACGGAGTCAATATGTTAGCCAATATCTGTGCCGTGGACAGAGCTGCCTTCCCAGCCCTCATGGACTACTGGAATCCTGGGGTAGGTGTGATTGGGGTTCATGAATTGGTGGCCAATGCCTTGGTCATGACGGGTGAAAAGGAAAGGACCACAGACCTGCGCGGCGAGGATTTACCCGAAAAGGGGGTAACAGCAGATGAGTAAGGGAGGAAAAACAATCGGTGGCCTTTTGATCTTTGTGGTGATCGCCATCATGCCCTTCCTTTATAATATGGGCAAGGCGGATGCCAAGCCGGAGATCAATACAGATACCCCGGTGATCCGGGAATTAGGGGCAACTCAGTGCATTGAAGGCACCGAATATATGAGAGAAAACCATATGCACCTCTTGCTGGAATGGCGGGACGCTGTCGTTCGTGAAGGCAAAACAACCTATACCAACAGCCAGGGAGAACAATTTGAAATGAGTCTCCAAAATACCTGCTTAAACTGTCATAACGATACGCCCGAAACAGTTTACTACACAGCCGAGACAGCTAATCAGGGTGATAACCAGTTCTGCTACTCCTGCCATAATTATGCAGCAGTAGAGCCTGATTGCTGGGCTTGCCATGCCGGGCCAAGGGAGGCAGAGAAATGAGCATCAATCGCAGAGAGTTTCTGAAAAAAGCTGGAGTCATTGCTGCCTTAGGGTTGGGGGGAGCAGTTACCCTCGATGCCTTTGAACTTTTGGAACCCCTTAAAGCAGCGGACTTTACCAGCGAAAACAAATTAGCCGCTCAGCGCTGGGCCATGGTCATCGATATGAGCAAGCTCAGCCAGGCGGATATCGATGAAATTATTAAAGGCTGCCACGAGCTTCATAACGTCCCTGATATGGGGAGTGACAAAGATGAAATCAAGTGGATCTGGACAGATACCTATGAACATGTCTTCCCTGGAGATGAAAACCATTACCTGGATGAGAAAACCAAGACCATGCCTTTCCTGACTCTATGCAATCACTGTGACCATCCGCCCTGTGTCCGGGTCTGTCCTACTCAGGCTACTTTCAGGAGAGAGGACGGAGTAGTGGGGATGGATATGCACCGCTGCATCGGCTGCCGCTTCTGCATGGCCGCCTGCCCTTATGGCGCACGCAGCTTTAACTACTGGGATCCTAAGCCCCATATCGCTAAGATCAATCCGGAATATCCTCACCGCTCCAAAGGCGTCGTCGAAAAATGCACCTTATGTATGGAGCGTCTGGATCAGGGTCTCCCGCCTCTCTGTGTGGAGAAGTCCAAAGGAGCGATAGTCTATGGCGACCTGGAGGATCCCAATTCCGCAGTGAGAAAAGTATTAAGCACCCATTATTCCATTCGCCGCAAGCCTGAATTGGGCTCACAGCCCAGTGTCTATTATCTGATCGGGGGTGAGGAGCGTGCTTGAGAAATCCTTATCCGGCAGTAAAAGATATTGGCTATGGGTTGGTTTCTTACTGGCAGTTATCTTGGGTGGGTTTCTGGCTTACCTGAGGCAGTATAACGAGGGCTTGGGAGTCACCGGCATGAGCAGAGATGTCAGCTGGGGCCTCTACATTTCCCAATTTACCTTTTTGGTAGGAGTCGCGGCTTCTGCAGTTATGGTGGCCATTCCTTATTACCTGCATAACTACAAGAAGTTTGGCAAAATCGTCATTCTTGGAGAATTCTTAGCCGTACCTTCCGTAATTATGTGTATCCTGTTCATCTTCGTGGACGTAGGGCGCCCGGACAGAATTCTCAATGTCTTGCTTCATCCCACACCCCATTCCGTCATGTTCTGGGATATGTGTGTATTATGCGGTTATCTGCTCCTCAACCTGGTCATTGGCTGGACGGCTTTAGGATCGGAACGCAAAGGATTTCCGCCCCCGGCTTGGGTCAAGCCCCTGATTTATCTCTCCATCCCCTGGGCGGTCAGTATTCATACCGTAACAGCTTTCCTCTACTCCGGGATGCCGGGAAGACATCTCTGGCTTACAGCCATCATGGCAGCCCGCTTCTTAGCCTCAGCTTTTGCGGCGGGACCGGCTTTGCTGATTCTTCTCTGCATGATTGTCCGCAAAGTGAGCACCTTCGACCCAGGAAAGGAAGCTATTCAATCCTTAGCTAAAATTGTCACCTATGCGATGATTGCCAATGTATTTTTCTACATCCTGGAGTTCTTCACCGCATTTTACAGCAATATTCCCGGACACATGCATCCCCTGCAATACCTTTTCGCAGGACTGCATGGACATGGTCAATTGGTACCCTTTATGTGGGTTGCCGTTGTTCTGGCTTTTGTGGGGATCTTCTTACTGGTCGTCCCCAAATTCCGGCGCAACGAAAAAATCTTACCCTTTGCTCTGCTCTCTGTCTTCATAGCGGCTTGGATCGATAAAGGGTTAGGCCTGGTTTTAGGCGGATTTGTTCCTACCCCATTAGAACATGTGGTGGAATACACCCCGACGGCCACAGAATTGGCGGTTACTCTTATGGTATACGCCATCGGTGCCTTGCTGATCACGATCCTTTACAAAGTCGTCATTGGTGTCAGAGAAGAGATATAGTGTTTTCTCAAAAAACTCAAATAAAGAACAAGGAGGAATTTTAAAATGGCTGAATTAGTAGTAAATGGAGTGTCCTACGAACTCGATGAAGACGGCTTCTTAGAAGATGCTGCTGAATGGAATGAGGACGTAGCCAAGGCTTTAGCTCCTAACGAAGATGTAGAAGAACTTACCGAAGAGCACTGGAGGGTGATTAATTACCTCCGCGACTATTATGATCAATATGGGGTAGCTCCTATGGTTCGTAAGCTGCTCAAAGATACCGGCTACGATCAAAAAACCATCTACAATCTGTTCCCAACCGGCCCTGGAAAAGGCGCCTGTAAAATTGCCGGACTTCCCAAACCTACCGGCTGCGTATAACACTGAACCAACCCACCCCAGGCCACCTGCCTCTATAGGGGGCGGGTGCCACAGGGCGGTTAAGCCCAGTCGCCTTCAATCTAAAGTCGACTTTGCCCTGGACACCTTAGGCTCCGGTAATAAGGAAAGGATGAGAGCAATGACCACCCATCATGAACATCAGCAAATGAATACTCTCAGCACCCCTCGTTTGGTTATCGGAGCCCCTCAAGGGCGAAGCGGCAAAACAACCTTTACCCTTGGTCTGCTGCGTGCTCTGAGCCGACAAGGCTTTCCGGTTCAACCTTATAAAAAAGGTCCGGACTACATCGATACCAGTTGGCACACTGCGGCCGCCGGCAGAGTATCCCGTAACCTGGATTCCTTCATGATGAGTCAGGAAGATATTTGCCGCTCCCTTGCACAGCACTCTCAAGACTGTCAATTCAGTCTCATTGAGGGTGCTATGGGACTTTTTGACGGCTTAGATATCAATGGCAGTGCCTCAACGGCTGAGATAGCTAAAATAACATCATCGCCAGTCTTGCTTGTTCTCGATGCAACCCGAATTACCCGCAGTTTAGGGGCTATTGTCATGGGATGCCAACACTTTGATCCCAATATTAATATTGTAGGCGTGGTGTTGAATAAAATAGCCCGTGCCCGACATGAGAAATTGGCCAGAGAAACTATCGAACAATACTGTGGGATTCCGGTGGTGGGGGCGATCCCTAAGGATTCAAGAATTTTGATTCCGGATCGTCATCTGGGGCTGGTCACCAACGGTGAATGGTCCGAAACCGATACTTTCCTGGATCAGCTTGCCGATGTAGTTAGTGAAAATGTAGACATAGCTAAAGTTATGGAGCTGGCACGGACTGCAGCACCTCTTTCTTACTCTACTCTGACTAAGTTTTCTATATCTCAGGGATATCCTCTTAAGGCAAAACCTCCGGCACCGCGCATCGGAGTGATCCGCGATGCGGCCTTTTCCTTTTATTATCCGGAAAACTTGGCTGTCCTTGAGTCTAAAGGAGCAGAATTAGTAACGATCAGTGCCCTCGCTCATCAGCATTTACCTAAGGATCTTGACGCTCTGTATATCGGGGGAGGCTTTCCTGAAGTGTTTGCTGAGCAATTAGCCAACAACGGGATTCTTCGCCAAGAGATACGCTTAGCGGGAGAGGACGGCTTACCGATCTATGCTGAGTGCGGCGGACTTATGTTTTTAGGGAGATCCATTATAACCGGTGATGGTTCCTACGACATGGTGGGATTGCTGCCTTTGGATACTAAGATGGAGAAGAAACCCCAAGGGCATGGCTATACCGTGATGAAAGTTCTGGAAAACAATCCTTGGTTCCGTCAATCAAAGATCCGTGGACATGAGTTCCATAATTCCAGTGTGCTTAACCTGGATCGAGCGAAGATCCGGTTTGGTTTTGAAGTGGAGCGGGGGCACGGTATCGACGGCAAGTATGAGGGGATATGCTATAAGGGCGTATTGGCTGCTTATAATCATATTCATGCCCTGGGTTCTCCCGATTGGGCGGAATGTATGGTGAAGCTGGCCACGCAATATAAAGAACGACGATCGAAGATGGTTTTCGAACTATTTAAAAGCAGCTGATTCCTCTCTCTTATTGCTGATAAGATGTTCCAATAATCTAGAAATGAAGAGCCATCTCTTTGTTATGGAAGAGATGGCCCTTTTTGGTAAATCGTGTGATATGTGAAAAAAATCGGTTATGACAAGGTAATTGTGTTATAATGAACTTGTCATAAAAATTCTCAATGACAAGGTCTTTTGTGGGGGAAAGGAGCGAAGACTTTTGTTTGAACAGCAGTTTGTCGTCTTTAAAGAAGTCGCGGATACGAAGAACATTACCCTGGCTGCGAAGCGCCTGCATATGAGTCAACCCAGCATCAGCCTGCAGATTCAGAATATGGAGAACCTCTATGGCGCCCGTTTCTTTAATAGAACCAATAAAGGGGTTACCTTAACCAAAGCAGGAGAAGTTTTTTATGATCATGTGAATAATATACTAAATATTCTCACCGTTGCCCAACAACAAATTAGTGTATTAACTGAAGATCAGAGAGCACTCATTTATATCGGGGCTACCTTGACCATTGGTGAATATATTCTGCCGAATATCTTAGCTTATTTGTATAAGATTCGCCCCGACGTGGACTTTAAGGTGAAAATCGCCAATACCGAGACCATATCCCAGGAAGTGATCGAAAAACGCATTCATATCGGACTTATCGAAGGGCCGACCCCTCGTAATAAAGAAATCATTGTCGAGAAGTTTTGGCAGGATGAACTGGTAGTGGTTGTTCCGTCCTTCCACCCCTGGGCCGCCCGCCACAGTATTACCTTGGCTGAACTGGCCAAGGAGCGGCTCATCATGAGAGAAGAAGGCTCGGGCACACGCAAGGTTACCGAACTGGCCCTCAAGGAAATGGGCCTTGACCTCTCTCAGATCAACGTGACTATGGAACTGGGAAGCACTCAGGCTATCAAGAAAGTGGTGGCTGCCGGTATCGGCATTACCATCATTTCATCCCTGACCGTGAGCCGGGAATGTGAAAATGGCTTATTTAAAGTTTTGAAGGTCCAGGACTCACCTGTGTATAGACCCTTGAATATGTTAACACTTGCTCATACTACACAAACTAAGGATGAGCGCTTTCTTATCAGTATGCTGCATGATCGGGAGCTCATCGAAGATATCATCAATGGCAACTGTGAAGATGACAAAGAGCTCTATCCCTGCGACTGTCTGGAAGCATAGAGGGGAGGTTATCCGCTGGGGATAGACATGGTTGGAAAGGAATTAGGACATGTTACAGGATATTCGGATTGGACTCACTCAATTCGAAGCTAAAGTGGGAGATACCGAGAGAAATTTGCAGGAGATTATCCGGATCGCGGAAGCTGCTTCCTCCCAAGGAGTCAGCCTATTATGTTATCCTGAGTGTGCACTTCACGGTTACTCTCCTAAAGATGCCTCGGAAATTGCGGACCCATTGGATAGCACGGCCGTAGCCCGCCTTAGGGAGTGTGCCCGGGATCTTGGCCTCCTCTTGCTTGTGGGGATGGTTGAAAAATCTCCGGAGGGGAAGAAGCCCTATATTTCTCAATTGATTGTGTTTCCGGATCGTGAGCCGGAGGTCTATCGTAAAGTCCATCTTGGCCGCATTGAGCAACATTATTTTACGGCGGGGGACTCTTTCCCCATCTTTGCAGCGGTTGGAGTCAGGTTTTCTGTAGGTATATGCTGGGATTGGCATTTTCCGGAGCTTTCAGCCATCTGTTCTTTAAAAGGAGCAGAAATTCAATTTGCCCCCCATGCCTCCCCTGTAGTCTCCGGGGATCGGAAAGAGATTTGGAAGAGGTATCTGGGAGCCCGGGCTTATGACAATTCAGTCTATCTTTGCGCCTGTAATCTTGTGGGCACCAACAACAGAGATAAAGAGTTCAGCGGAGGGATTTTGGTTTTCGGCCCTAAAGGAGAAGTATTAGCTGAAAATCAAGATACTCAGGAACAATTATTTGTAGTTGACCTTCCGGCAAAGCCGATTAATACCTTAAGAAGTCCGAAACGGCAGTCTATGCGGGATACTTTTTTCTTAGCGGACCGCCGGAAAGAGCTTTACAAAGAGCTGTTAGAGCTTGAAATAGAAAAGATGCCTCAGATGCCTCATGACTGAAAAAGCTGGCTGATGTAATCAAGGAGCTGTGGAGAGAGAACCTTAAGTTCGCCTTTCCGCAGCTCCTTTGTCTTTTGGACCGGAGAGGGGTGTTTAACCTTTACCTTGCAATGCCTGGTCCTTGGACAAACCGTGCCCATCCCGGGAATCCATGCTGGGTGCCTTATCCGGTTTATGGTTCTGAGAAGGTTTCGTATCCGGGTTAGCCAGCTTATTCGGAAACTTCTTTTCCACCATAAGGCCATATCTCCTTTCATTCTCCGAAAGATATCAAGTATCCTTTATAGTTTGCTCTGGGTCTCGAAATCTATGTTGGCAGGGAATAATTATTTTGGACAAGTCCATACGCGAGAGAGTGAAGAGGGACGAGGGACATAAAAAGGGAGCAATAAGTTAAAAAGGAGAATTCAGAGTTTTGACATACTACATATGGTGTTGATAAGATAAATTGAACGCTATATATGGGGGGATTGAATTGCATTGTCCATTTTGTGGGAATGATGAGACGAAAGTCCTGGAATCCCGGCAAGTAGAGGAAGGGACCGCTGTACGTCGGCGGCGGGAATGTGAACGGTGTGCCCGGCGGTTCACCACTTTCGAAAAATTTGAAGATACACCGTTGATTGTGGTCAAAAAGGATGGGCGCAGGGAGGAATTTTCCCGGGGGAAGCTGAAAGCCGGTATCTTACGAGCCTGTGAAAAGCGGCCCGTTTCTATAGAGCAGATCGAAACGCTGGTCTATGAGATCGAAAAAGGTCTGCGCAACGGCAGCGAACGTGAGGTGCAGAGTAAGGCCATTGGTGAAGCGGTCATGAATGCTTTGGTCCATCTGGATGAAGTGGCTTATATACGATTCGCTTCCGTTTATCGGGAGTTTAAGGATGTTCAGCGTTTTTTAGAAGAGCTGCATGAATTAGTGGAAAAAAAGAGCAGCAAATAATTGAACAGGAAGTTGAGCTCTTCTATGCCCCCTCGTGCCCTGTCAACCCTAAATCTCACCTATCCTGGCGGCCAATTTACAGCAATACTGCGTTGTCGTCAATCGCCATACGCTCGGTATGCCTCAATCCTCCGCTTGTTTTGCTATAAATTGGCTCGCCATTATAGTGTGATTTTAAGGTTGACAGGGCACTAGGACTGAGGAAAATAGGGCTGGGGACCTATTCTAAATTGCGAGAATATCCTCCAAAATAGAAGAGAAAATACATAAAAGATAAAGTTTTAGAGAAAGTTGGGGATTAATTTTGAGTTTCCAAGAATCAGCACCGAAAGCCTGGCTGAAAGCCAATTTAACACCCAATGCCCGGGTCATTCTGGAAAAACGCTATCTCAAGCAAGAGAATGGCAAGGTTGCGGAAAGCCCGGAAGATATGCTTTATCGGGTCGCCAGCATCATAGCCCAAGTGGAGGAAACCTTTGGCAAAACCAAAAAAGAAGTCAAAGAACTGGCCAAATCCTTCTATGAGATGATGGCTAAACTGGAGTTTATGCCTAATTCCCCAACCTTAATGAATGCAGGACGTGACCTGGGTCAACTCAGCGCCTGCTTTGTTTTGCCTGTGGAAGATAGTATGGAGGAAATTTTCGATGCCATAAAAAGCGCAGCGATTATTCATAAATCCGGCGGAGGAACAGGCTTTAGCTTCTCCCGCCTCCGTCCCAAAAACAGCACTGTCCGTTCCACCGGCGGAGTGGCCTCCGGCCCTGTGTCTTTTATGAAGGTTTTCAATGCGGCCACTGAAGCTGTGAAGCAGGGCGGGACCCGCCGTGGAGCTAATATGGGAATCCTGCGGGTGGATCATCCGGATATTCGGGAATTCATCACCTGCAAGGAAAACAATAAAGAGATTACCAATTTCAATATTTCCGTAGGGATTACGGAAGAGTTTATGAAGGCAGTCCAGGAAAAACGCCATTATAACCTGATCGACCCTCATACCAAGGAAGCCGATGGACAGCTTTATGCACCGGAAGTCTTTCAATTGATCGTAGATCATGCCTGGAGAAATGGCGAACCGGGAATCATTTTCCTGGATCGTCTGAACCGGGACAACCCTACCCCTCAGTTAGGTGAGATCGAAGCTACCAATCCTTGTGTAACCGGCGATACTTGGGTTCTTACAGAGGAAGGAGCTGCTCAAGTTAGAGATCTCCTGGGTAGTCAGGTTAAATTAGCCCTTAACGGCGAATATCATGAGACATCAGAGGAAGGATTTTTCGCAACAGGGGTCAAACAGGTTCTGACCCTTAAGACCCAACAAGGATATGAATTAAAGGTGACAGCGGATCATCTGATCCGTGTTGCTTCAGATATGACTCGTTATAAAGTATCCCAGGAATGGAAGCCGGCAGGAGAGCTCAAGCCTGGCGACACCATCGTCCTTTCCAATAACCGTGGTATTCAATGGCAAGGGAAAGGAACAAAGGAAGAGGGATATCTGCTTGGTCTTCTTCTCGGAGATGGAACCCTTAAGGAAGAGGGAGCGGTTATTTCGATCTGGGGTGAGGGTGAAGAGGCAAAGTCCATGATGGAAGCTGCAGAAAAAGCGGCCTTTAGTTTAACTCATCGCCAAGACTTCCAAGGCTTCCAAAAGGAAATCAGCGAGAGACATGAACATCGGATGAGGTCTGCGGCCTTAAGGGATCTTGCCCAGCAGTATGGGATTCTTCCCGGAAGTAAATCCATTACTCAGGAATTAGAAAAGACAGGGCAGGATTTTTATCAGGGACTGTTGCGAGGGCTCTACGATACAGATGGCACGGTAACAGGAATTCAGGAAAAAGGCGTATCGGTCCGGCTCTGGCAAACCGACCTGGCAGGGCTTAAGGTCGTACAACGGATGCTTCAACGCCTGGGTATCATTTCCACACTTTATGAGGGGCGTAAACCAGCCGGACAAAAGCTTATGCCCGATGGTCATGGAGGCTCTAAAGAGTATCCAGTACAAGCGGGTCATGAATTAGTTATCTCCCAAGATAACATAGAAATCTTTGCCGAAAAGGTTGGATTCAGCAACTCGAAGAAGGCCCGGCTTCTTACCGAGAGGCTCGATATCTATCAACGTTCCTTAAACAGAGAACGTTTTGTTGACAACATCGTGACCTGTGTCCCTGGCCATGAAGAAGAGGTCTTTGATGCCCAAGTTCCGGGGATCAACGCTTTTGATGCTAATGGCATCTATGTGCATAATTGCGGCGAGCAGCCCTTGCTTCCCAACGAAGCCTGCAATCTGGGCTCGATTAATCTTAAACTCATGGTTACTGAGAAAAACGGCAAAGTCGTGGTGGACTGGGAGCGCTTAGGCCGGATTACCCGTCTGGCTACCCGCTTCCTGGATAATGTCATTGAAGCCAACACTTACCCCCTCCCGGCCATCGAAGAGATGGTGAAAGGCAATCGCAAGATCGGCCTGGGAGTTATGGGTTTTGCGGATATGCTGATTCTTCTGCAGACCTCTTATGCCTCAGAAGATGCTGTAGAGTATGCTGAGAAGGTCATGAACTTCATTCAGACTGAGGCCCGCTTGGAATCCCAAAGCCTGGCTGAAGAGAGGGGCACTTTCCCCAACTATCAAGGCTCTGTCTATGAGGGCGTGCGTCCTCTGCGCAATGCCACCCTGACCACTATCGCACCTACAGGAACCATCTCCATGATCTGCGGTGCTTCCAGCGGAGTGGAACCCCTCTTTGCCGTGGCCTATACCAAGACGGTCATGGATGGGACGACTTTAATCGAAGTCAACCCCATCTTCCAAAGCCTTGCTGAAGAGTATGGCTTCAACTCCCCGGAGCTTATGCGCAAGATTGCGGAGAAAGGGACCGTCCTGGGCTTCCCGGAAGTGCCTAACTGGGTACAGGAGGTTTTTGTCACTGCTCAGGAGATCGAGCCCGAATGGCATATCCGCATTCAGGCTGCCTTTCAAAAATATACAGATAACGCCGTTTCTAAAACCATTAACTTTGCTAATGAAGCTACCCATGAGGATATCGCAAAAGCCTATGAACTGGCCCATGAACTCAACTGCAAGGGTCTGACCGTTTATCGGGACGGCAGCCGGGAAGAACAAGTTCTCTCCACAGGAATCGCCAAGAAGGCCGAAGAAAAGGCAGAGGGAGCTAAGGGGCAAGTTTCCGGTACGGAGCGGAATTCTGATGAGGTTATTATTCCCAAGGTGCCTTTCATCCCCGAAGTGAATACCGTATTACCCCGCCCCCGCCCCGCCACTACGACAGGAGTTACCGAGAAGATCCGCATCGGCTGCGGTAATCTCTATGTCAGTGTCATGGCTGATGAGAAGGGAATCTGCGAGATCTTCACCAACACCGGACGGGCCGGAGGCTGCTCCTCTCAATCTGAGGCCACAGCCCGCTTAATCTCTATCGCTCTTCGCTCCGGAATTTCTGTGGATGCGATCATCGAGCAGGTCAAAGGCATTCGCTGCCCCGCCTGCATTCGCCGGGAAGGAGTTAACGTCACCTCCTGTCCCGATGCCATCGCCCGTGTGATTAAGGAATATGTAGAACTGGGTAAAGGCAAGATTAATCCCGTGAAAGTGAATTCCCAGCCGGCAGTGGAAGAAAAGCCGGTCCAAACCAAGAGCGCTTCCATTACCAACCCCCAAAAGACCCGTGCCACAATCGCTGAAGGCAATGCCTGCCCCGAATGCGGTATGGGCATCAATCACGAAAGCGGCTGTGTCGTCTGCACCCACTGCGGATATTCGAAGTGCGGTTGATCATCGTCGCTCCTTATGCCCGTATAGACAAAGAATAAAATAAAAAATGCGTTTCCAGGGCATGGAAGCGCATTTTTTATTTTATTGCAGAAGTTAATAAAGAACCGGGTGCCGGTGTCTATAATTTCTTATACAATGTTGCCCTCGATATTCCTAACTCTTTAGCGACACGAGATTTGTTTCCTTTATATTTTGTAAGAAGATCGTGGATTATTTGTTTCTCAAAATCATTCAGGCTTATAGTTTGTTCTTGGGTGACGTTAATTTCCTTGGGGATGTCTTTTAATGTAAGTTTAGTCGTTTTAGATAGGTTGACCCCCCTTTCAATAATGTTTCTGAGTTCTCTGGTATTTCCTGGCCAGTTATAGTTAAGGAACAAATTGATAACTTCCGGCGTAATCTCCTCAACGTTTTTACCAAGTGATTCATTGAATTTCTCTAAGAAATGCCCGGCGAGTAAAGGTATATCCTCTTTACGATCTCTTAAAGGGGGAAGTTCCAGCCTTAAAACATTGATGCGAAAATATAGGTCGTGCCTGAACTTCCCGGAAGCAACCAGCTGCCAAAGGTTTTGATTGGTGGCGGCGATGACTCTAACGTCAACGGCAATAGGGGAGCTCCCTCCGATCCGGGTAACCTTTCTTTCTTCTAAGACTCTTAAAAGAACAGACTGCATATCCAAAGGCATTTCGCCAATCTCATCTAAAAAAATAGTCCCGTGATCGGCCAGTTCAAATTTCCCCGGCGATCCCTCTTTGCGGGCACCGGTAAAAGCGCCTGTAACATAACCAAATAGTTCGCTTCCTATTAGTTCTTTTGGAATAGCGGCACAATTAATAGAAATGAAAGGCTTGCTGCTCCGCCTGCCGGCGTTATGAATGGCCTGTGCGAAAAGCTCTTTTCCGGTTCCGCTTTCCCCGGTTATTAAGACGTTGCTGTTGCTTTCCGCCGCGTCTTCAGCGAGTGCTTTGACTTCCATGAAATTTTTACTGACACCCAGAAGATGCTCAAAGGTAAAATAGGCGCTGTTTTTAGCAACCCGGTTAATAAGATCATGGATATGGCTGCCTTCGGAAATCGTAATGATCATGCCGATTTTTTCATTGTCTGTTTTAACGATTTGGCAGTCCATAAAGTAATTTCTTTTTTTTAATTTCCTCATTGTACATAATTCATAAAATTGAACATCCTTCCCTGCTTTTAAAAAATTAATGGCTTCTTTAAGATCAGGAAAGATTTCAGTTAAATGCTTCCCAACGACACTAGCTGATTTTATGCCACATGATTTTAAGATCCAAGCATTGACCTTGAGAATTATGCCTCTATGGTCAATTAGAATTATCCCACGGTCTTTGTATTCAAGGCCATACTCAACCATTCGGTCAGTAAGAGACAATTCTGTTTGTTGCTGGTTAATCAGCAGCGCGGAATTAAAAGTATAGACAAAAAAATCGACAAGATTTTGGATAATCGGATCGAAGCTTTGAATAGGAGCGATATACATTGTAAACGAAGTTATATTGTGATTTATGCCTGATGTCAATGGGACCGCATAACAGGCATAGTCCTTCAAAGCCTCGATAAAATGCTCGGCGCCAATTACCCAGATGCCCTGTTTTGTTTTCTTGGCCAAAGCTGCAGCATTGGTCCCGATAACATTTTCATTAAAATTGGAGCCAAGCGTCAGATTCATTGAGGCTAATTTCTCTATAAGGGATTTGTTTCCGCCCAAAACGCCTACAGTGAGATCCAGGTCAAGTCCCAGTACGACCGATTTCTTCTTATCAAAAACTTCGTAATATTTTTCAATATAATCAAAGTTTATCTTTTTAGAGTAAATCCAGGCTTCACTATGGACTATTCTACCGACAACCTCTTTGGGTAGAGGAGCCGGCAACAATTTAGAACCTGGATTAATCCCAGCCATTCTTGAATTGATCCAGGACGCCAAGATTTCGGTGCGAAGGCGGCTTTCATTAATTGACTCACCTGAAAGAAAAAGCGCTCTTAAATGAGTTAAAGATTCGTGATCATATTGAGTTGGATCATAAGCTTCATACAACACGCGCAATTCCCCTTAAAATAAATTTTGCAAATCTGTCTATAGTTTAGCATGTATCCCGCATAAGCTCAATAAATCAAAATAAAAGTGTATAAAAACAAGACAGTAAAAAGAGCCTTGTTAGGCGAGAATTTTGTAGATGTACAACTAAACTGTATAGTATTAATACATATCCAAAACTGTGGGCTTAAGAAAACACAGGAATACCAGTAGTTTCTGTGTTTTCTTAGTTGGCACGGAATTTGCTTTATTTAAATGGTGCATACAATGTCCTAAATGGTGCATACAATGCCTAATTATTAAAGGAGGGCAAATCATGGATTTCAAAAAAACCGAAGAACAGGAACTGCTTCTGGAAAGCCTTAGAGAACTTCTGACTAGGGAAATGCCGGAAAGCTATCTCAAAGAATGTGATGAACAGCACCAGTACCCGACTAAGCTGGCTAAGGCTTTGGTCGACAATGGCTTTTCCCTGTTGGGGATTCCCGAGGAGTACGGCGGCACACCCGCCGACATTCTGACTCAGATTTTAGTCATTGAAGAAATCGCCAAAGCCGGCGGGCCGTTCTATCTTTTTACAACGGCCATGCAAATTGATGACATGCTGACCTTCGGCAATGAAGAGCAAATCAGACTGACCATGGAGCATGCCATAAAGACGGGGGATGCCGCCTTCTGCCTGGGAATCACCGAACCCCAAGCCGGATCGGACGACAACGCGATGCTTGCATCTGCGACACGCAAAAACGGCAAGGTCTATTTAAACGGGCATAAGACCTTTATTTCCGGGGCGGATAGGGCCCCGTATATCCTCTTCTTTACGAGGGACGTCAATGCACCTAATCCCCATAAAGCGGTCTCCTCATGGTGGGTTCCCATGGATGCCCCCGGTATAACAATTGAACCGATTCACAAGGTTGGCACATGGGTGAACTCTGCCTGCGATGTCTATTTTAATGATGTCGAGGTGGAAGAGAAGGACCTGGTCGGAAAAGAAGGCGAAGGATTCATGAATCTGATGAAAAACTTCGAGATTGAGCGCCTTGCCCTGATGGCCGGTTGCTTAGGCTGGGCGGAATGCGCTTTTGAAGACGCTGCCCGTTATGCTAATCAGCGGGTGCAATTCGGGAAGCCAATTGGCACTTACCAGCTGACCCAGGAAAAGATCACCAATATGTATGTCAAAATTGAGAATATGCGGAACATGATCTACAAGTCTTGCTGGGAAAAGGACAACAAGATTTCGGTTCAGATATCTTCCGCCATGGCTAAATATTATTGCGCCAAAGCCTGCAATGAAGTTATCGATGACGCGGTGCAGATTTTCGGCGGGATAGGCTATACAAGCGACCATCGGGTGTCCAGGCTGTGGCGTGACGCTAGGGTTAAGAGAATCGGCGGAGGCACCGACGAGATCATGATCCATATTCTTGGCAGAGCGATCTTAAAACAATACAAATAAGGGTTAAGGTATGGGGGTATAGCTTTCTTAAAATTAAAGTACAGGAGTGATTATTAAAATGAAAAGTTCGGAAATCCCGAAATTTGGACCATTGGCGGGGGTTAATGTGGTTTGCGCAGGAATGGCGACGGCCGGGCCATTTGCAGCGAGCCTGATGGCTGATTTCGGAGGAAATGTAATTTTTGTGGAAAGCACTTTGGCCAAAGATTCATCCCGGGCGGCAGCAGGAGCTTGCTGGGAACAAGATCGCCGCAATATGAGAACCATTGCTTTAAATACTCCTTCCCCAGAAGGTAAAGAAGTATTCCTGAAACTGCTTAAAGATGCGGATATTTTTATTGAGAACTCTAAAGGCGGCCAATATGCCGGCTGGGGATTGACGGATGAAGTCCTCTGGGAAACCAATCCGGCCCTGGTTATTGTCCACGTATCCGGATTTGGACAAACCGGTGTGCCTGAATATATTAAGAGACCGTCCTGGGATCCCATTGGACAGGCTTTTGGTACGGTTGTGGCCTTTAATGGAACGGAAGAAAGCCCAATGCCTACCAATCCGTTTATGTGTGACATGACAACGGCTTTATATGCTTCTTGGGGGGCCTTGGCCGCCTTATTCCGGGCCAGGCAGACAGGTAAAGGTGAGAGCCTGGATATTGCTCAGTTCGAGGTTATGCTCCGCGGTCAATCCGGCGAACCCCTGAAAGCAATTAAAACAGGTATACAACCGAAGCGAACCGGACAGGATCATTCTTTTGCAGGCGCCTATAGACCATTCAAATGCAAAGATGGGTTTGTGTATATTGCTTTCGGTGGTCCGGGAATCATGAAAGTAGGGCTGCCTTTCTTTGGCTTCGAGTTTGGTTCCGATTTGTTCCCGAAAACGATACCTTGGGTTCAGAAGGGTTCAGAAGGTTGCCGATTGCTGGAAGCGAAAATTGAAGAATACTGCGCAGATAGAACAGCGGATGAGATTGATCATGAATTAAGCGCCTTAGGCGTTCCGGTAAGCCCGATTATGACGTATGAAGCCGCCTACCGTAATCCGCACTATCAAGCCCGTGAAGTGTTTACGGAATGGGAAAGAGTGAACGGGGAAAAGGTCACAGGTGTCAATATTTTGCCTAAGATGAAAAACGAGCCGGGCCAAATTTGGAGAGGTGCTCCGGAGTATGGCATGGATAATGACGATATTCTTGAAGAATTAGGCTATACTCCTGAGCGGATTAAAGAACTATATGAAAAAAAGGTGCTGGCTAAAGAATAGTATTGTCCGCTGTCTTCTTAGTGGCGGAACCGGCTTAGGAAAAAAGATCATCAACGTAAAACAGGAAACGGATGCCTTGATGGATATAATCCGACCAGAAATCAAGGCATCCAACTTAAGCATCAATAGTATAAAGTATTTGTCCCATTAATTTAGTCAGAGGAGTGAAAGAATGAATATTATTGTCTGTTACAAAATTGTTCCGGAAGAGCAGGATATCGTCATCGAAAAAGATCGCAGTTTATCTTTTGCCAGGGCGGAATGGAAGATAGGGCAATATGACCTGAATGCGGTTGAAGCAGGAATGCAAATTGTGGAATCTGTGGGCGGACAGCTGACGGCCTTAAGCATTGGCGACTCTCAGCTTAAAGACTCTAAGCTGAGGAAAGGCATCCTGTCCAGAGGACCGGAGGAACTTTATCAGGTCATTGACGATCAACTGGGAAATGCCGACAGCAATCTTACCGCCAGGGCATTGGCCGCCGCCATTGGGAAAAAGGGCCAGTTTGATCTGGTTCTCTGTGGCGAGGGTTCATCAGATCTCTATGCCCAGCAGGTAGGCGCCCAGCTCGGAGAATTATTAGACGTAGCGGTGATCACAGCAGTCAGCAAAATCACCCTTTCCGGCGATAAAATTATTGTGGAACGCACCCTGGAAAGTGAAATTGAAGTATTGGAAGTCAGTTTACCTGCAGTAATTTCCGTTACGACAGACATCAACCTCCCCCGAATCCCACAGATGAAAAGTATTTTGGCTGCGAGTAAAAAGCCTGTCACCGAGTGGAGTCTGGCCGATATCGGTATGACGGGAGCCGCCAGGAGGACAGAAATTGTCAGTACCCTTGCTCCGGAACAGGTTGACCGTAAAAAGAGCATACTTGAGGGTGACTCGGAAGAAATCGTTGAAAAATTGTTTGACAGCATTCGCAAAGAACTTCTCTAAAGGTGGTGTATTAATGATGACAACATTGAATAAAATATGGGTCTTGGCAGAAAAGCAAGGAGCCTTGGCAGAATTATGCGCCGGTGGGCGTGAGCTGGGGCAAGAAGTTTCAGCTGTTGTGATTGGAAGCAAAGTAGAAGCCGACAAGGCCATTGCCATGGGTGCCGACAAAGTATACTGGCTGGGAGCACTCAAAGCCGACCAGATGTTAGAGGACTATACCAAGACAATTTTGGCGCTTCTTAAGCAAGAAGAGCCAAACCTTCTCCTGGTACAGCCCAGTAGAAGAGGAAAACTCCTTGCCGGGCGTCTAGCGGCAGGCTTAGGGACAAGTGTTATCGTCGATGCCGCAGGAATTGAAATCGCGGACGACGGGAAAGTACAAGCCGCACACATGGTTTATGGCGGCGCAGCCTTTAGAACGGAAAAGGCTCTTAGCGAAACGGCCATAGTAACCGTTGGCAGCGGAACCTTTACGGCTTTAGCGGAAGACGGGTCCCGCCAAGGTGTTGTTATTGAAGCTGACTTTGTAGAACCCGCAACCAAAGTAAAGGTACTGGAGAAAAAGATTAAAGCTGGGACCAGCGTTAATTTGGCGGCGGCCAAAAAAGTAATAGGTATTGGCCGTGGATTTAGCAATAAGGAAGATATCAAGATGGCGGAAGAGCTGGCTTGTTTACTTGATGCGGAACTCGGATGCTCCCGTCCTCTGGCCGAAGGGGTGGACTGGCTGCCCAGGGAGAGATATATCGGTGTATCGGGAGTGGTGCTGAAATCGGATGTCTATTTGGCCATTGGTATTTCCGGACAGGTGCAGCATATGGTCGGCGTCAATCAAGCGCGGGTCGTTATCTCCATCAACAAGGATAAAACGGCTCCTATTTTTCAACAATCAGACTATGGGGTTGTCGGGGATCTTTACAAAGTAGTACCGGCATTAATCGAAAAAATCAAGGCAGTTAAGCAGTAAAGCGATTAATAGTATTCCTGCGGGTGATGCTTCCTTAATCAGATGATTTCTAATATTGAACGGAATAGGTGAAAACATGAGTGCAGATAAATATGAAGTGATCATTATTGGTGCAGGACTGGCGGGATTAGCTGCAGCGTATAAACTTGCCCAAGCGGGAATAGAAGTCGTCGTCGTAGAGCGCGGCGACTATCCCGGCAGCAAGAATCTAAGCGGGGGGATCTTCTATAGCCGGGTTATGGAGCAACTGATCCCGGGATTCTGGGAAGAGGCGCCTATCGAGCGTTATATAACCAATTACCTTACCACATTAATGACAAAAGATGACTATTTCAACATCGAGTACAAAGGTAAAGCGTTGGGAAATACACCTTACAACGCATTTTCAGTGCTCAGGGCAAAGTTTGACCGCTGGCTTGCTGAAAAGGCTGAGGAAGCCGGAGCCATGATCGTTACAGGCGTAAAGGTAGAAAAAATATTAAAAGAAGGAACCCGAATTGTGGGGATCAGTACCGGAGATGAAGAAATGCTCGCCGACGTTGTCATTGCAGCGGACGGTATCAATTCATTTATCGCCCGGGAAGCGGGACTCCGCGAGGAAATCAAGCCGGAACACCTGGCGGTTGGGGCGAAAGCCCTGATCGAACTGCCAAGAGAAGTGATTGAAGAACGTTTCAGACTTAACGGTAATGAGGGAGCAGCTTATGCCATATTAGGAGAAGCAACCTATGGTGTTGCCGGCGGGGCCTTCTTCTATACCAACTTGGAAAGTCTGTCTATCGGGGTGGTCATGCGTTTGGATGACCTGGTCAAAGAGAAAGTCAAGCCATCTGAGGCTTTGGATGATCTTCTGGAGCATCCTATGGTAGCCCCCCTGATTAAAGACGGGAAAATGACGGAGTACGGCGCCCATCTTACCGGAGAAGGCGGGCTGCATATGGTTCCATCCAGGCTTTATGCCGATGGTTTTCTGATGGTTGGCGATGCGGCCGGCTTTACTATCAACAGCGGATTGGTTATCCGGGGAATGGACTTGGCGATCGGCTCCGGCATAGCTGCCGCTGATGGGATTATTGAAGCCAAACGCAAAGGCGACTTCAGCGCCGGAACTTTATGCGCTTATCAGCACAATTTGGATAATAGCTTTATCATGAAAGATCTGAAGCTATATTCTAAAGCACCGGATTTCATGGAAATTGACCGTTTGTATAAACAGTATTCACTTGTGGCCAACAATTTGTTAGGGAAGGTGTACAATCACGATTTAACCCCAAAGGAGCATCTTATAAAAACGGCCATGAAGACATTAAAAGAAAGCAACATCTCACTGCTGGATTTGGCCAAAGATGGCATCAAGGGGGTGAGGGCGCTATGAACCGAATGACATTGACGGATAAATTGGCGTTGGACAAATTTGAAGTAGATGAGGGAGAGCCCCATATCATTATAGATAATGCGAAATGCGTGACTTGCCATTCCAAAAGCTGTCTTCATGTTTGTCCAGCCGGACTATACAGTGAACAAAACGGAGAAATTACCGTCGAATGGGCTGGCTGCCTGGAGTGCGGGACGTGTAAGGCCGTATGCGGCAAAAAAGCTTTGGATTGGCAATACCCAAGGGGAGGGTTCGGCATCATCTACCGGCAGGGCTAAAACCTTGCGTTTTATGGGCTGAAGGTGGTGCCGTATTTAAATGGGTCCGATTAGGAGCGAATTTAGATTATAATTTTATATTTTGAAGGGAGGCTGAATTTTATGGGAGAAAAAAAGGAATCCATTATGCTTGGTTCATTATGGTTAGTTGTGCTGTGTTTGCTTTTTGTGTATTAGGGATTGTTGCATCCTGTGCGGGGATATTTTTCAAGCCGGTATGTGATGCATTAGGTGTTTCAAGAGCGACTATCTCCATGTACCTGACAATTCAGTATTTAACAATGGTAGTCTGCTTGCCAATCGCCGGAAAGTTGGTGCCCAAACATTTTAAACCAATGCTTATCGCCGGTATGGCAGTATATACCCTGACTTTTGCGGCCATGTCACAATTTACAAGCATTTATCACTGGTACTTCGCCGGGGTCTTACTTGGTATTTCCGGTGCGATTGTCATCTATCTTCCCATACCGAGCCTGATTAACAACTGGTTTAAGAAAAGAGTCGGCTTTGCGCTTGGCTTTGCGCTGGCGATGTCGGGGGTAGGCGGAGCAATCTTCAATCCCCTCGGAGCTTGGATTATCCAGACCTATGGATGGAGAACGGGACTGCCTTTATTTTCACCGGCTTGCTGATCATGAATGCCTTTTCTTTGATACTCGGATTAGTGTTTATTGTTGTTGCTTATTTTGCATATCTAATTACAAAGATGACCGGCAAAAAGCTGCTGGCTTAAAATTGGTCCCGTTATTACAGTGTATGGATAGATTTAATGTGATCTGTGTAAACAAAATGACCTGGGCTGTAAAGGGAACATAACCTTTCGGCTCAGGTTCCTTCGTCCTATTTAAAAAATATCTCCATTTATAAATACAGGCGGTGATATGTATGAAACACGACTTATACAGAAAAGCGAATTTATCTTTGTCTTACTGGCCGGCAGATACGTCAACGCCTCTGCTCAATCTGGACTTTGTCCGGGCGCTAAGAGATGCGGCGGCGAAAGTTCCCGACAGAATTGCTCTGGCTGAAGGCTCGCCTGAAAAGAAAAGTCGTAAAAAGATAACTTATTTACAATTGCTTGCTGACTCTGAAAGGCTTGCTTCGGCCTTGCTTGAACACTTTAAGCCAGGTGACCGCATAGCGGTTTGGGGACCGAATTGTATTGAATGGGTGCTGATCCAATTTGGTTGCGCGATAGCCGGCATGACGTTGGTAACCGTTAACCCTTCGCACCAGGAAAAAGAACTTGAATATATACTAAGACAATCCAAGGCAGCAGGTATATTTGTCAAAGAGGAATACCGCAGCCGCAGTTTAATTGATATTGCGAGTAAGGTTAGCAAAAACCTTCCTGCACTAAAAGCGGTTATAGGTTTTGCGGATATAAATAGCTATATGTTCGCGGCAGCTGATAATAAGGATTTTCCGGATATTAATCCTAATGATCCCTGTATTCTCAAGTTCACTTCCGGAACCACAGGCTTTCCCAAAGGTGCTGTTCTTTGTCACGGGGGCGTATTAAACGCTTCCTTATTTACGATAAAGAGGTCGGGACTTGAGGAAGGGGGCGTATTGGTTAATCCAATGCCGATGTGTCATGTGGGAGGTTGCGGGGTTGCAACTCCGGGAACAATCCTGCAGTTAGGAACTCAAGTAATCATGACTGAATTTTATGCGGAATTATTGCTTGAACTGATTGAAGAGGAAAAAGGAACATTCACCATTTTAGTTCCGACGATGATCGAAGCGGTTTTAAACCATCCTAATCTTACGAGATATGATATTTCATCGTTGAAAAGCATTCTATCCGGAGCATCAAAAGTTGACGCTTCACTCGTGCAGCGTGTGCGCTCTCAATTGGGCGTCGGTGTGACGATCGGCTATGGGCAAACTGAGTGTATGAGCATATCTCAGACACATATGGATGATTCGTTTGTGGATCAGTCTGAGACGATTGGTCAGCCGATGCCGCAGTGTGAGGTTAAGATTGCATCCCCTGAAGGAGATCCCTTGCCAATTGGGGAACGGGGAGAGATATGCTGCAGGGGCTATCAGACGATGATTGAGTATGACAATATGCCTGAGGAAACAGCAGGAGTGCTGAAAAGCGATGGATGGCTTCATACGGGTGATCTGGGTTTGATGGATGAACGGGGGTTCCTAAAATTTTGCGGGCGTTTAAAGGAAATGATCGTTCGAGGCGGTGAAAATATCTACCCGGCTGAAATTGAGCTGGTGCTGAATGCACATCCCCTGGTCGAGAGGGCTGCCATTGTCGGGGTAAGTGATGAATATTGGGGAGAACAAGTTCATGCCGTGATTTTGCCTAAAGACCAGGAAAATCCACCGGATCCTTACACCTTATATCAATGTTGTGATAGCAGCCTGGCCCATTTTAAAGTCCCTAAGTACTGGTACTCCGTAGATGAATTTCCTACTACTGAGACCGGTAAAATTCAGAGATTCCTGCTCAAAGAATGGATTGAGCAAGGCAAACTCAAACGGCGAGCTTGTATGATCTAGTTTGAACACGACGAGGAAAAAACCCTGTTTATGTGAAGGTGGGCTTTATCATAAGTTTTTGAGACTTGAGAGAGAAACCAATAAGCTACTGAAAGGAATTAGTCTAATGATTGAACAGGTATTTAAGGATATCTATAAGATTGAGATACCTTTGCCCAATAGTCCCTTAAGGGCAACAAATTCATACTTTATCAAGGGAGATAGCAGGAATCTCATTGTTGATACCGGGTTTAATCACCCTGTCTGTAAGGCGGCAATGGATGATGCTCTCAAACGACTTGGGTTCTCAATGCACAATACAGATCTGTTTATCACCCATATTCATAGCGATCATTCCGGACTCGCAGGGTCTTTGGCTCAGCCTGAAACAAAAGTCTATTGCGGAAAGTACTGTGCTGAACTTTTGACGGGTCAAGCGGATCTTGCAAAGTATGGTAAAGATTATATGCTGCAAAGCGGTCTGGTGGTCAATTCCCGGCTGCATTATGATATGGCATTAAATAGTGCAAGAGTTGCCAATGCTAATCCTGTTTCCGATGGCGATAGTATTAAAGTTGGGGAATTTACTTTACGGTGCATAGACACAACCGGTCATGCTCCTGATCACATGTGCTTATATGATTTAGAACGTAAAATACTATTTTCAGGGGATCATATTTTAGAGAGCATAACGCCCAATAATACTATCTGGGAGCTTCCCTGGAGTGTGACCACCGATACATTGGGGACTTACCTTACCAACCTGGATAAAATTGCAGAGTTAGAAATTAATAGGGTTTTTCCTGGACACCGCGGAATAATAAACGACTGCCGCCAAAGGATTGATGAATTAAAAATACATCATGCACAGAGATTAGAGCAGATTATGGGTATTATTGGCGGAGAAAAAATGAACGGGGCGGAAGTGGCTGGCAGAATGACTTGGAATGTGGGGAAGAAATCCTGGGAGCAATTTTCATCTTTTCGAAAAATACTTTGTACAGGGGAAGCTTTGGCTCATTTATCCCACTTGGTATTTATCAAAAAGTTAAAAAAGGAGCTGTTAAATGGCGTGGTTTTTTATATGAAAGAGTAGACCCCCAACCCCTTAGCTTGGAAATAGCATCCTAAATAAGCTCTCTTTCTCTTTTTATCCCTTCTATAGAAAATCATTACGTTATCATAAGGATTACCTTTTCTGCTGACACTCGACACTGCTCCCTATGTTCGTAATAGTGTTTGAAAGTTAACACTGGCAAATTGAGAGCCAATGCTGCTATTATTGTCGTTTGGATCAGCTTTTGTATTGTTTTCTACGCCTATTGGGGGGGGCGGTTTTCTCACCGGAAGCAATGTAGCATCTAATGCGATGCTGATTAATCTTCAGGTTGAAGTAGCAAAATAGGAATGCCTCCTGAATTGTTGGCAAGCATGCAGAATACGAGCTCCTCACATATGACAATGGCTTCACCTTGCCGTGTTTTATTGGGAGCTTCGGTATGAAATATTCGCTCTGAAGAAAATCGATTGCTACAGAAAATATTTATGGCCCTAGCGACAAAAGGATGATGGGGGTTGTGTATGCTTCACTGGCCTTATTGGGTCAGGACTCCTATTGTATGAATTACCTGATGGCTCATCGCAAAGGCTTATACGAAGGTTAATTTGAAGGACAGAGGTTGGTTAGGGGGGCAAGGTCTTAGTATCACGAGATTGCTATAATTTGCTATAGCTTATTTTCTCAGTCGTTTTGCTCTTTGCTGTTTTCATTTTTTTCGTATCTGCCGATTCATGCACCATTGTAACCGAGGCAACGCAAAAGAATCCTTTGGTCGATGGAGGCATTGAACAGGCAATTATGAAGTGTTTATCACAATAACCGCCCTGCCCGTCCGATAATCCGCCGTGCGGCGGATTATCGGACAGTTAAAGCCGTTGTTATCATGGTCAGACAAAGCCTATATGATCCTTTAAGGGATTGATCTATGAGATTGACTGGCTAAGCTGGATAAAGATGTGCATGATGAAGGCTAAGAAAAGATTGAATGAAGCTTAAAAGACATAGATAACTGGAAAGATTATGGTATCAGGACGAAAAAAACTAATATTGCAACTTTTTATAAAGAGTAGTACGGGTTATCCCTAATTCTTTGGCAACCCTGGTTTTATTGCCGTTATATTTCTCGAGTAGCTCCAGAATACGTTTCTTTTCATTAATTTGTTGATTATATTTTTCCAGTAATCTTTCACTTGAGCGCACTTTGTCATAATAGATGGTTTGTCTGGTTTGGCCATGAATCGTTATTTCATCATCCGGAATATAGGATAGATAGGATCCTTGCATTTCAAGTGGTAAATCATCAACATCGATTGTATCAGAGCTACATAAAGCTACTCCCCTTTCAATGACATTTCGAAGTTCCCTTACATTCCCAGGCCAATAGTACTCTTCGAAGATTTTATATACTTCCGGAGACACACTGGTAACATGCTTATTGAGAGAAAGATTGAATTGTTTTAAAAAATAATTAACAAGCATGTCGATATCATCCAGCCGCTCTCGAAGAGGGGGGATTTCAATCTTAATCGTATTTAATCTATAGAACAGATCTAATCTGAATTTCTTTGATGCTACCCTTTCCCATAAATCCTTATTGGTAGCCGAAATTATTTTGACATCAATGGGGGTAGGATGATTGCCGCCTAATCTTGTAACTCTCCTTTCTTCCAATACCCTTAATAAAACCGATTGCATATCGTAAGGCATCTCGCCGATTTCATCCAAAAAAATCGTACCTTTATGAGCTAATTCAAATTTGCCGGGACTCCCGCCTTTACGGGCGCCTGTAAAGGCCCCCTCGATATAGCCGAATAATTCGCTTCCGATTAATTCTTTGGGTATGGCTGCACAATTAATAGAAATGAAGGGACCGTTCTTATGGTTGCCGCCATTATGAATGGCCTGGGCAAATAACTCTTTTCCAGTGCCGCTTTCTCCTGTAATAAGAATACTACAAGGATTTTTAGCTGCTTTTATTGCAGTTGTTTTTATCGAATCAAAGCGCTGATTTGAACCAATTAAATCAGCGAAGGTAAAATAGGCATTATAATTGCTTAATTGAGCAGTATGTTTATATAATACTTTTTTATCTATTAGGGAAACGATCATACCGATCACCTGGCCATTTTTTTTGGATGGTCTGCATTCCATAAAGATATTAACTTTTTTTCCGGAAGAGTCACGAATATAAACTTCTTTTAAAGGAAGGTTCTGACCTGTTTGGAGGCAGTCCATGGTTTCTGCCAATTCTGGAAAAATATCGAGAAACTTTTGACTTCGAAACCCTGATCTTATATGAGAATCCAGCCAAGGATTGGTTCGAATGATAAAACCATTTTGATCAACAAATATTAACCCTCGATTAGAATCTTCAGCATTTTGGTATAGAAGATCATTCATCATAATGTGTTCTGAATTATCCCACATATGATTAAGATAATACTTCGTTACTTGTGTTATAAGATCTAATATGAGAGGATGATATTCGGTGTAACGGTCACGGGAAGATATAAAAACAAAATAACCGTAAACCGTCTTATCATCAAAATTTATCGCTTCAACAGCACAAGTCGCATAATCTTTCAAAACGTTGATATAATGTTCAGAGCCTAAAACATAGGATTCTTGATGAGATAAATAGGCAAGGGCCGCCGCATTTGTGCCAACATACTTCTCCTGAAGATTCGTACCTATACCAAGGTTAAAAGAGTTCAGCTTTTTCAGAAACGCTTCATTCCCCCTTTGGATAATAATGGTGAGATCTGAAGTTGTATAAAAAATAGCAGCTTCCAATTTAATTAGTAAATCATAAAATCTATCAACAAATATCCGTGTTTGTTCCTTTCTAAACTGCCATCCTTCATCATTTAGCTTTGAAGCGGCCTCCGTAGGCATATATGCCGGTAAAATGGTTGCTTGCGGATTGACCTTGGCATTGTGGGAGCGGGCCCAGGATTCTAAAATATCCGACCTGACGCTTTCTGAAATAGGTTTATCCGTGAGAAGAGCAGATCCAAGGTTGCGCATTGTTTCACTATTCATTGCATCAAGCCTTCTTTCCAAAAAATATTCTTCCAAAAATATTATAGCTTAGAAGAAAAGATATATAAAGTAATGCCCACATAGTAAAAAAAATACACTTTTTGGGTGTATTGAGAGGATAGGATTTTTTTACCCTCTCAATAACCGGTTAAGCCACTTACATTTCCACGGTATTTTTTTTGCTTTGCAGGTTTTTACCAAAGTTCAAGGCTGCAAATATAAAGATTAGACTGATAAGGTAGGCTGCTCCCACGATAATCAAATCAGCAGCGAAGCTCTGGGTCAAGTCGAATATTAAACCGAAGATAAATACGCTGGCAGCTCCTACAATGGCTTGAGTAGTAGTAATGTAGGAATAAATAGAACTAAATTCTTTTTGCCCGAAAATTGCTTTCAGAATAAGGGGAGGTTCAACAGTAAGCATAGAATATCCCAGCCCATAACAAAAGGCACCGACATAAATCAGATAGACGTTGGCCTGACCTAACAGCATCAGAACCATGGCTAAAATACCGCCTAGCAGCCCGAATGTCGACGCAAATTTCAGTCCGAACTTGTCGTTCAAAACCCCGAGTGAAACTTTACCTACAATTACTCCAATCATAACAGTTGAAGCCACCGTTGCCGCAACCATAGCCGGGTAACCAATTGAGGTCAGATAACCGGGGATATGTGCGTTGAAATTACAAGTAAGAGCCAAAAGGGCACCAGTGAAAAACATTAAATAAAATGAAGGAGTTTTTAAGGCCGCGCTGGCACTCACCCCTGTAAGTTCAGGAGCAACACTGCCCGGTTTAACTTCTTCCGCACCGTAAGGTTGAAGACCCATATCCGAGGGCTTAAAGCGTACCACGAACAAGAAAAAAGGGAGAGAAACAGCCAAGGATATCAGGGCAAGAGCAATATAACCGGTTCTCCAACCAAAATTTGAAATAAAATATTGATTTATAGGGTTAATAATGGCACCGCCAACTCCTGAAAAGGCTAGAGCTAAGCCTAAGGCAAAACCTGTTTTTGACTTAAACCAGTTATTAATCAGAATAGGAATAGGAAGATAAATAAGAAATCCACCGGCAACTCCTTGTAGAAAACCGGCTATATACCAATAAGTTAACGAATGGCCTTGAGACATGATGAAAAATCCAGAAGCAAATACGATTGTGGATACGGAAAGAAGCATCCTGATATTAATTTTGGGAAACAGTTTGCCGGCAATCGGCAGTGAGACGACCATTGTAAGCTGCAGTATGGTCGCATAAAGAGAAAGTGCTGAACGGGAAAAGCCCAGATCTTCACAAACTGGGGCGAAAAAAATGCCAACACCGTTACTCATAAATCCGAGGACGGTCAATGCGATTACTGCGGAGCTAATCATAATCCACCAAGCATAATGCATCTTTGATTGAGCCATTTAAGCAATACCTCCTAAACTATTTATTTTGACAATAGGACCCTTATAATGATAAATCGGACAGCTGATATATAAATAGATAAGCAATTTCAATGCCAAGTTTCAGCATTGAATGTTAGCCTGTCTTAGCCCGAATCTTTACTATAAGGCTGTTCATAATTGTACATGTTATAGCTTTCATAAATGTACACTGTATAGAAAATGATTTACACATTTAGCAGTTGGGTGAGAATCTTAAAATTAGGGACATAAAAGACTATTACTGAAATTCTGTATTTTGTTTACGGGACGTTTTTTTGAGAATAGTTTTTTTAAAAGAATAATATTGGCACAGCTCTTGCATAAGGATTAGTTTTATCAATTGCAGCTTATTTTTAAAAGCTATTCTTAAAAAAGAAGGTGTTTTTATGGAGTCAAAAACATGGCATCAATTTTATCCAAAGGGCGTCCCGTGCCAAATTGATTGTTCGAATTTATCCAGCAAAGCGTTATTCAATCAATGTGTAAACAGATCTCCCGATCGGGTTTATCTGGTTCAGGAAAATTTATCGCTAACCTATGGAAAGGTAAATTGGATGGCAAGAAAATTAGCGGGAGCATTAATAAAATTAGGTTATCAAAAAGGGAACCGAATTGCCGTTGTGTCATCCAATAATCCTCAATTTGTCGTAGCCGTTCAAGCCTGTTTTAAATTAGGGGCTGTTATCGTACCGGTCAATCCCCGATATACCCAACGTGAGTTGGGGTATATTTTTTCTGACAGTGGCGCTGATACCGTTTTTGTCATCGATAAAGCCTTGGATAGTGTAAAGGCGTTAATGGAATCGGGGATGACATCCATTCGGAATGTGATTGTTATTAATAATGAGGATTTAACACAGATAAACTACCAAAATGACAATATCCTTAACTTCGATGATGCAGTTAATATGGGAGATGATATAGAACCGGATCTGTCGATTGCCCCGGAAGACCTGGCGTTGCTTCAATATACAGGTGGAACGACCGGATTGCCAAAAGGCTGTATGCATACCAATTTATCGATAGAGGTTATGGCTCGCATCGCCTGCGCTTGGTTTTCTCCTGCCCTAACGAATGGATATTTTATTACCCTTTGTGCGCTTCCGCTCTATCACAGCTTTGGATTCAACACCAATATTTTGTTGAACCTGATTGCGGGTGGAACAATTATTTTGCTTGAAAAACCTAAATCAGCAATAATACTCAAGGCCATTCAACATTTTCAGCCTAATTTTTTTCAGGCTGTTCCTGCGATGCTCTTTGATCTTCTTCAACATCCTGATATTAAGACAACCGATATGACTTGCTTAAAGGCGTTGGTCTCGGCGGGATCATCATTACCACTTAAGGTAAAGCAAACCTTCGAGAAGGTTACCGGCTGTGAAGTGTTTGAATTATACGGGCTGACAGAAGCATCGGTTTCGGGAACACCATTTAAGGGAAAATATAAGCAGGGCTCAGTTGGGGTACCGTTTCCCGGGACAGAGGTAAAAATCGTAGACTTAAAAAGTGGCTCTAAAGAACTAAAACCGGGAGAAGAAGGAGAACTGATTGTCAAGGGGATTCAGCTCATGTCCGGTTATTGGAATAATCCTGAAGAGACAAAGCTGGTCTTAAGGGAAGGGTGGCTTTACACGGGGGATATTGCGACTCAGGACACGGAGGGATATATTCGAGTCATTGATCGCAAAAAGGATATGGTTATATCCAGCGGATTTAACGTTTATTGCAGAGAAATTGAAGAAGTCCTTTATAACCACGAGAGGATTAAAGAGGTTTGTACGATTGGGATCCCCGACGATAAAAGAGGAGAGGCCATCAAGGTTTTTATTGTATTAAAAGAAAAAGAAAACATAAACGAGCGTGAAATTATCGATTATTGCCGTAACAACTTGGTTTCCTATAAGATTCCTCAAGAGGTGGAATTTATTGATATAATTCCAAAAACTATGGTAGGTAAACCGGATCGGAAACGACTTAAGAACATGCAGTGTATGAATTCCATCATATAGGTTCATTTGAATTTTTAAGGGAGGTACGTCGTTGTGATCAAGGAAGTTTAGGCGGGTATTTATTTAAATGAAATACCGCTTTAAAATAACCCTCTAAAGGCATTAAACAGTTATCTTATTCCCTCACGGGGCAATAGCCTGATTATTGACACCGGCTTTAATACAAGTGAATGCCGGGATGTTTTTTTTGAGGGTGTTAACAAACTTGGCATTGATTTAAGTAAAGCAACCCATATGTATCCGGACCATAGCGGTTTAGCCGAAGAATTGAGAAAGATTGTCAGAATCATTGGCTTGCAGGGGGAACTCAGGTACAGGAATAGGATATGCTGAAAGTTAATTGGTTGAGCAAGGGTCTGTTGATTTGAATCATCAGGCCCTAATTAAGGAGGAAATAATTCTAGCGTCTGTCTAGTGAAAAGCGATAGCATCACAATATTAATCCCCCGTTTTTTGCGGGGGGTGTTCATATGAACTGCGCAGTTTTCTGTATATACGTAATCCATAAAGTTTACGGAATTGTAAGCATTTATATAAACAGTTGTCTATTGTTAAGGCTATATTTCCTTGTAGATTAAGGAAATGTACAGCTGATTAAGCTTGGCATGGAATTTGCTAAATATATATGGCGGACAGCTGATATGGTCCGGTAGAATATCTACTCATCAAAATTTTATTAGGAGGATTTGACATGGATTTCAAATTAACCGAAGAACAACAACTGTTATTGGAGAGCTTTCGTGAGCTGTTGAGCAGAGAATGCACGGAAGAATATCTCAGGGAAATCGATGAGAAACATCAGCCGGGGGTAAAAGTATTAAAAGCACTTGCTGACAACGGATTTAGCAGTCTTGGAATTCCGGAAGAATATGGCGGAACCCCGGTGGATGATTTGACATTAATGCTCCTTTGTGAAGAATACGGAAGATCCGGGGGGCCATCCGGATGGCCTTATTGTATCGCAGTTGATGATATTCTCACTTTTGGCAGTGAAGAGCAAAAAAAGATAACATTAGAGTATGCTCAAAAAGGGGTAAACCCATTTTCTCTGCTGATAACGGAGCCGGGAGCCGGGTCTGATAACAGCCAAATGAGTTCAACCGCGACCAGAAGGAACGGTAAAGTTTATTTGAACGGTCATAAAACATTTGTCACGGGCGCCAAAGAATCTCCCTACATGCTGGTCATGACCAAAGAACCGTCGAATCCTAATCCGATGACGAGTATGTCCATGTGGTGGGTGCCGAGGGATGCCAAAGGGATCACCATCGAGCCGTTGCATAAGATTGGCTGGCATGACATCAGCAATTGTGAAGTCTATTTGGAAGATGTTGAAGTAGAAGAAAAAGATATCATGGGGGTCGAAGGACAAGGCTTTATACAGCTGATGAAAAACTTTGAAACAGAACGCTTAATGATGGCTGCCCGTGTTATGGGCATGGCCCAAGCCGGATTTGAAGATGCTGCCAGATATGCCAATCAGCGCGTTCAATTTGGTCAGAAGATCGGCAACTTCCAATTAATCCAGGAAAAGCTTACCTATATGGCGATCAAAATAGAAAATATGAAAAACATGGTTTATAAATGCGCTTGGGAAAAAGACAATGGAATATCGATTCAAGTGTCTTCAGCCTTGACCAAGTTATATGTAGTACAATCTTCGTTTGAAGTTTTGGATGATGCCATGCAAATTCTTGGCGGTATCGGCTATACCATGGATCACAGGGTTTCCCGACTGTGGCGTGATGCGAGGGTTTACCGGATGGCCGGAGGAACCGATCAGATTATGGTCCATATTGCCGGCCGAGGGATTTTGAAAAAATACAAGTAAATCGTTTACCCCTTCGGCTGCACATTTAATGATGTTAGGAGGAAAAAGATAATGAAAAGTACGGAAATTCCAAAGTTCGGTCCATTGGCAGGGGTAAAAGTAGTTTCCGTTGGGATGTCGGTGGCCGGGCCGTATGCCCCCAGTTTGATGGCAGATTTCGGCGCGGACGTGATCTTTATTGAAAACCCGGCTGCGCCGGATGTATGCCGTCAGGCTCCCGGTTCCAGTTTTGAGAAGGAACGCAAAAATCACCGGAGCCTGGTGTTGAATATTCCTACACCAGAAGGGAAAGAGGCCTTGCTGGCGATCCTGAAGAAGGCTGACATTTTAATTGAGACATCCAAGGGAGGTCAATGGGCCAAATGGGGTCTAACCGATGAAGTTCTTTGGCAGGCCAATCCGAAGCTGGTTATTGGTCACGTGTCAGGTTTCGGTCAAACCGGTGACCCGGAATATGTAGCCAGAGGTTCCTGGGATTCGATCGGTCAGGCCTTCGGCGGTTATATGAATCTCAACGGTAATCCTGAACCCGAGCCGCCGGCGCCGGCTGCACCGTATACCTGCGATTATTTAACTGCCATGAGCGCATGCTGGTCTTGTCTGGCCGCCTATATTCACGCCCAGAAGACCGGACAGGGAGAAAGCATTGACATCGCTCAATTTGAAGCGGCTTTAACCTCTCATTCTTATACGCAGGATTATCTCACCCATGGTATAGAAAGAAAAAGGAGCGGCCCCAAAAGCGTTATCGCAGGCTGGCAAGGTTATCAGTGCAAGGATGGTCAGATTTTTACCTGCTTCATCGGCCCAAACACCATGAAGAAAGGGCTGCCATTGATAGGTCTGGACCCGGATGCCCCGGAGTACAAAGGGAAATTATATGTCTTGGTCGGTGAACCCGGATCTGAGGCAATCGTAGAGGCCATGAAAAAGTTTTGTGCGGCACGGACAGTGAATGAAGCCGATCTTGAGCTGAATCATAATGGTATAGCAGCCAGTCCGATCATGACCTTTGAAATGATGAAAACACATCCCCATTACATCGCCCGCGAAGAATTTATCGAATGGGAAACCTTCGGCGGGTATACATTCAAGTCCACCAATATTTTCCCCAGGATGAAAAACAACCCGGGAAAGGTCTGGAGACCAGCTCCGCTATTTGGTATGGATAATGACGATATTCTGGAAGAAGCGGGATTAACTCCTGACCAGATAAAAGTACTTTACGAAAACAAAGTCATTGCTAAAGCTTAAAAAGCAAGGGTGAATCAAAAAAAGACCTAGGATTGAGGGAAACTGCAAAAGCTGCAGTTTCCCCACATTCTGAAAATAATAATTGATGAGGTGAAAAAATTGGATGTAATTGTATGTTACAAAATTGTACCAGAAGAACAGGATATTGCCATAAAAGCGGACAGAACGCTTTCATTTGATAAAGTCGAGTGGAAGTTAGGACAATATGATTTACCGGCAGTAGAAGCCGGTGTGCAGCTTGTTGAAACCGCAGGAGGGAAAGTTACAGCTGTAAGTGTCGGTAACAAACAGCTTGACAATTCCAAATTTAAAAAAGCAATTCTTTCCCGCGGACCAGAAGAGGCCTGTCTAGTTGTCGATGACTTATTAACAGATGCCGATGCATTTCAAACCGCGCAGTCCCTGGCCAAGACGATTAGCAAGAAAGGCGCCTTTGATTTGGTCATTTGCGGTGAAGGCTCCTCCGACCTCTATGCACAGCAGGTCGGCTCACAGCTTGGAGAGCTGTTAAATGTTCCCGCCATGAACGGAATATCTAAAATTACGCCGGGAGACGGAAAAATTACGGTAGAACGTACCCTGGAAGAAGAAGTAGAGATTCTTGAGATTCCCCTTCCAGCGGTTATTTCTGTAACGACAGATAGCTATCAACCCCGTATTCCATCGATGAAGGAAATTCTGGCTGCCGGGAAAAAACCTGTAACCCAATGGACCTTGACTGATATCGCCGTAAGTACTGAACAACCGACTCAGATCATCAGTACGTTGGCTCCCCCGAAGGCAGATCGAAAACAAATCATGGTTGAAGGTGATTCGGAGGATAACATTAATATTTTCCTTGAACATCTGCGCAAAGAACTGTAATTGGAGGGGTAAAAATGAGTGTAGTAAAAAATGTCTGGGTATTAGCAGAAAAAAAAGAAACAATAGCGCAATTATGCGCTGGCGGACACCAGCTAGGGGAAAGAGTAGCGGCTTTGGTCTTTGGGTCTAAGCCCTTTGCCGAGAATGCGCTTGCTCTGGGGGCAGACCAGGTATATTGGTTGAATCAAACCGAGTCCGTTATGATGGAAGATTATACGGAAGCCATTTTCAAGCTTATTTCCGATAAAAAGCCTGAATTGATTTTGGTTGGAACATCAAAGAGATGCAAGCATATTGCCGGTCGGTTGGCAGCATGCTTAGGTACTGCGGTTTTAACTGATTCAACGGAATTAGCGATAGAAGATGGTGTGCAAAGCACACGGTTGGTGTACGGCGGGGCCGCTGTTCGCACTGAAAAGTCGGTTTCTTCGACAGTTCTGGTCACTGTCGGAGGGGGTGTGTTTAATGCTGTCCCGGAAAACAGTTCACGTCAGGGAAAAGTTGAGCAAATATCCCTTATCGAGCCTAAAACGAAAATAAAATGCCTGGAAAAACGGTCCAAAGGTGGCACATCTGTCAACTTGGCAGCTGCCAAACGTGTTATTGCAGTTGGGCGCGGCATAGCCAATCAGGAAGATCTTAAAATGATCGAGGAATTGGCAGGGCTGATTGGAGCCGAAGTCGGCTGCACACGCCCCATCGCCGAAGGTGTGAATTGGCTTCCAAGAGAACGCTACATCGGGGTGTCAGGTGTCATGTTTAAGCCGGAATTATATATTGCCATCGGGGTATCCGGTCAAATACAGCATATGGTTGGCTGCAACCAATCGAAAACAATATTCTCAATTAATAAAGACAAAGCTGCTCCGGTTTTCTCTCAATCCGACTACAGTATCGTAGCAGATCTTTATAAAGTGGTGCCAGCACTGATTGAAAAATTGAAAAAGTAAAATGCCAATTACCATAAATATAATGGCCAATTAATGGAGTCTATTCAAAAATGGGGTGTCTTAAATGTCGGCAGACAAGTATGATGTGATTATCATCGGTGGCGGCCCTGCTGGACTTGCAGCAGCATACAAACTGGCGGAAGCGGGGATGGAAGTTGTTTTAATTGAGCGTGGCGATTATCCTGGCAGTAAAAATTTAAGCGGTGGTGTTCTTTACAGCAGGATTCTTGATCAGCTCATTCCTGGCTTCTGGGAAGATGCCCCCGTGGAGCGCTATATTACCAACTATATTACGACAATGATGACCAAGGACGATTATTTCAATCTGGAGTATAAGGGTAAAGCCCTGGGGAATCCTCCCTATAATGCCTTTGCGGTCCTGCGGGCAAAATTTGACCGCTGGCTGGCCGAGAAGGCGGAAGAAGCCGGAGCGATGATTGTTACAGGCATTAAAGTGGAAAAAGTCGTGAAGGCAGGCAACCGCATCATTGGTATCAGCACAGGGGAGGAAGAGATGCTGGCTGATGTGGTGATTGCCGCTGACGGGATCAATTCTTTTATCTCCCGCGAGGCGGGGCTCCGCGGAGATCTCAGGCCGGAACACCTGGCGGTCGGCGCTAAAGCGCTGATAGAATTGCCCCGGGAAGTTATTGAGGAACGATTCAGATTAAATAGCAATGAAGGAACAGCCTTCGCCATACTCGGGGAAGCCACCTATGGAGTCGCCGGCGGTGCTTTTTTCTATACTAACCTGGACAGCCTTTCCCTTGGCGTTGTCATGCGTCTGGATGATCTGGCTAGAGCTGGAATCAAACCGGTTGATGCTTTGGACGATCTCCTGGATCATCCGCTGGTGGCTCCATTGGTTAAAGGCGGGAAAATGGTTGAGTATGGTGCTCATCTTACGGGTGAAGGCGGATTGCATATGGTTCCGTCCAAACTCTATGCAGATGGAATGCTGATTGTGGGTGATGCTGCTGGATTTACAATCAACAGCGGTTTAGTTATTCGGGGAATGGATCTGGCGATCGGTTCCGGGATGATGGCTGCAGACGCTGTGCTTGAGGCCAAAGAAAAGAATGATTTTAGCGCAAACTCCTTAAGCGTTTATCAGCAAAAATTAGAAGATAGTTTTATTATGAAGGATTTAAAACTTTATGCGAAGATGCCTGAGTTTATGGAAAGTGAGCGTCTGTTCAAACAATATTCTTCAATGGCTAATCTTCTTTTGGCTAAAGTTTATACGCATGACTTAACCCCGAAAAAGCATCTATTGAAATCAGCTATGGATACCATCAAGGAGGAGCGTATCTCCATGATAGGATTGATCAAAGACGGAATTAAAGGGGTGCGTGCACTATGACGAGGATGAGTTTGGTTGATAAACTTGCTTTAAACAAGTTTCAGGTTGATGAAGGGGAACCGCATATCCTGATCAATTATGACATTTGCAAAGACTGCCATGAAAAATATTGCCTGCTGGTTTGTCCGGCGGGGCTTTACAGCGAACAAAACGGAGCGATCATCGTAGAGTGGGCAGGTTGTTTGGAATGTGGTACCTGTTTGGCCTTGTGTAAAAAGGGCGCGTTGGATTGGAAATACCCCAGAGGTGGGTTCGGAATCATTTATAGGCAAGGATAAACGGGAATACCAGTTATCTATTGAATATGTATGGCCGGATTTAAGAGGCTGCTGCGGTTTAAAACTAAATGTCTAATCCTTAAAATACCGGCCATTTATCTCACTAGAATATTATATTTAATCTTTATAACCAATACCCATGAAGAGAAAAGCCCGGAAAAGGACGTATATGAATATAGTAGGTCAAACGGCATGAACTCCAATAGTTGGGATTCATGCCGTTTGACTTTTACTCTTCTATTTCAGTAAAAACAATGGTCCTGCCTTATTGACCCCCCCAGGTTAAATTTTCGGACCAAACCTAAGGCATGAATTCATAGGAAATCTCCTCTCCCAGCACTGTCGTTTGCAGGGATTGGGCGGTGCTGATATAGCGTACGCCGCGGTCAAGCTCGCTTTGATCTACAGGACCAGGGAAAAGGACCCAAATGTTCTTGCCGGTTGCTTCCCGGTAATTGGCCAGCGTATCTTTCAGCAGCTGTGCTTCTTTGGCATTGATGAAATCGGCCGGGCTGAGGGACATGAGGAGAAAGACATTGGCGCTCTGGATGTCATCCAGGGTCGTGAACAGCCGGGTCCATTGCTGCGGGTCGCTTCTCCTCAGCCCGCCTTGGCTTACATCCAGCTGGAGGAAAGTGCTGTTTTGATAACTAGAGGATTGATACCCTGAACCGGCGGCCAGTATAGGTGTTGGGGCATCCCCGGCTCCCGCTTGAGTGAGGGGAGCGGTGTAAATACCCGGTGCTTTGCCCCCGGTGAGCAAGGAAAACAGGAAATTGTCGGGACCGGAGGTGAAGGCAGCCTGCCGGTTCGCTTCATCTTTGGGCAGGGTATCTGCGGGGATGGTGCTCGGATCGATGGTCGGGCGCTTCTGGATCAGTGCCGACAATTCGTCAAAATAGATCTTCCCCCAAGGGGTGGCAGGATCGGTGTTTTCTATGTAGAGCCTGGTGAGATAAGCGGGAGAGTCGATCCCGGATAAGGATGCTGTGCTCTCTTTCCAGCCGGTCCAATTGAGGTCGGAAGTAAATTCGACGGTGTGTTTCACATCGGCGGAGTCTATGACTTCTCCCTTGATGCGGTTCGAGTTGGGGCTGATATTATAAAGCCACAGGGATAACCCGGTAGTGGCCGGATCAAGGGGGAGCCCCTGCTCGGCAAAGAGAACAGAGATCTGGTCCTCAGAGTTACCGTATAAGAAATCATACACCAGCTGTCCGGAAGACTCCCCGGCGTAGAATTGATCAGCGCTAAGCTCGAAATAACCCTGGCTTGTTTGCGGGTCGGTTTGGAAGCGTGGCTCCTCCGACCGGCCGGAGCTTTCGAAGGGATGCAGGAGTTCTATGGCATCCAAAGTAACGGCAACGGCACTGTAGGCATGGGTGTCGCCGACGCCGGCCCGGATAGTGCCGGTACCGGTGGTGACGGGGGTGAACACGCCGGCTTCGCAACTACCGATGTCGCCGTCAACGTTCCATTGAACATCCCGGCCTTCGATGACCGCGGCATAACCTTGGGGGTCGAGACCTTTTACCCGGATGGCTTTATTTTGGTACAAAGGAAGGTCGAATCTGGCTGGATTGAGGGTAAGCTGCACTGGGGCGTTTAAGACCCGGATGTCCAGCTCCTCCTTCAGACCGCCGAGGGTGGCGGTTACTTTTCCGGTGCCCGGGGAAACCGGATAGAGGATATTGTCCTGAAAACTGCCGTCGATCCCGCTGACATTCCACTGAACTTCCCTTGGGTCGATCTTCACTGGATTGGCATAGCGGTCGATGCCCTTAAGGGAAAAAGTTCTCGAAGTATCGGCAAATATGTTGGTGTCTTCGGTCTCGATGATCAGGCGGTCCAGCCGGCCGGCGGGGGCTGCGGAGAAAATCCCGATGCCTGACGCCACATTTCTCAGGATGCCTTCGGAAGGAAGGTTGACCACCTCAGGGGAAAAGGCCCCGGGCTGTCGGGCGGCCATGGTGGTGGAGGCGCCGCCGTCAAACATAATGGCTTGATACGCCCCTAATTCCAGCATCAGCTCGGCGGATTCCTGCTGGGTCAAGCCGATGCTGTTATCCTGCCTTCCGTCAACTGTAACCAGGATGAGTTCACTCCCATCTTCGGTACTGCCGGCTATGGTCCGGGGGTTTCGTTGATTAAAGCTGGGGGTGCTGTAAGAAAAAGTGGCGGGGATTTCTCCGTCCTGGATAAGAAGGGAGGTTCCGGTGGTGGACATCTTCAGGTCGTTCCAGTCCGGCGTGGAGGTGACTTGGAATTGGAGCTGTTCTCCAGGGGCGGCCTGTTCCAGAAGCTTAGCCGCCTGCTCGCCCCGGGAGACGACGACGAAACCTTCCTCGGGAATCTCGGCGGCAGGCTGTCCTTCCCGGATCTCCAGGATTTTGTTCCCGCTTACGACGATTTCAACCAGATCGGGGCAGTTTTCGGAGGCGCCGATGGCCACAGGTCCCCACTTGCGATCCAGGACCGTAAGGTCTTGGTAGCCTTGCCTGCTCGGCTGGTTGTACTGGGTAACGGCAAAGGCGGTATCGTTTCCGGCGATGAGGGTAAGGTCATTTTTCCAATAGTGAAAAAGCAGCTGATTAGCATAATCAACGGAAAGGGAAGCCATTTCATTTTTGCTCCGGTTGTACCAGGCGGAGGTGGACAAAAGATCGCCGGCCCGGACGGTGGGACCGTCTGCATAGCCTTTGCCGGCGGTGAGCGGATTAAAGAAACTGCTGTTGACAGCAGCCACGGCCCCCTCTTTTTCGGCCAGGGCGGAAATGCTGACCAGGTCGTCGGTGATCGAGTCATTGCTTAGGGTGTCAATTTTCACATAAGGGTTAGTCATATCCACGCGCAGCACATTAATATTCAACCAGCCGCCTGTGGTAAAACGGGATATGTTCTCCACGGTTACGCCGTCCGTAAC
>NZ_FRDN01000023.1 GCF_900143285.1 Desulfitobacterium chlororespirans DSM 11544 | reverse complement strand
AATGTCCTTACTCGAAATAACAGCATTTAGATCCAGGCTGCCATTGTATCCCGGCAGACTCCCCTTATCCGTGTATTGGTGGATGTCGCAAGGATAAGAGGGCTTTGAGTTCCTGGTCCCATCATTGCGCCCATAATGCGGAATCCACACAGCGTCAAATTCAGCCACATTGACGTTAAACTGGCCATAGAGATGGTGAGCAATATACACCCCCACTTTGCCGGCCCCCAGTGACCTTAGCCACCGTTGATAAGCAGATACCCCACTACGCATATCCGTCATGGACTGCTCCTCCACGTCAAGCCACCACATAGCCGGATTAAATTCCTTAGCCCTGTTGTAAAAAGCCGTGGCCTCTGCCTCCATCTCAGCAATGGTTTTGCCGCGAACCCAAGCGTATACGGCCACCGGCACACCACGCTTTTGTAGCTCTGTGATGTGCGTTTTATAGTGTTTGTCCTGGTATGCCGAACCGTACTGGATCCGGACAATAGCAAGGCTAAGCTGCTTTGCAAATGTGCCATAGTTAATCGCGGACGGGGCTTGCCACTCGGAAAGGTCAACGATATGCACATCCTCACTCTCCTTTCTGCTCAATACGGTCAATTCGCTTGTGAGCCTGTTTGGACGACTCTTCAACCCGGGTAAGGCGCTCCCCCATGGCATCCATCCTCTGCCCCTGGGCACGCTGTTCTATGCGGATATCATCCACTCCGCGCTTGAGGTACTCCATATCAGTACGGAGGGTTGTGTCCAGCTCTGCATCTTTTCTCACTTCGTTCTTAGCCTCCTTTGCCTTTGCCGACCAGCCTAAGATGATTCCAGACAAAGTTGCCACAATTCCAATGAGGGCCGTAATGATTGTAAAATCCAAATGCCTCACCTCTCTTATATGTTATGGACATCCCGTCATAATGGTGACTACCCCAGCGCCCTACTCCCCGTCACCTCTCGGGTTTCGGGCATGATTTGGGGCAATAGAAAAGCCCGAAGATTATTCTCCGGGCCAGATAAAAGGCTCTACTAATTTGCTATTACATAGTAAGCTGTGCTTCCTGGATTAGTGGTTCCTCGTATACTCGGGAAACTGCCGAAGGCATATACTTCGTATAGTTTCCCTGGAGTAAACCATTCTGCAGGAGGCAGGGCAATTTGAGTGTTTGGTCCGTACATGCTTGCCCCATCACCTGTTATTGGGAGTACCGGCGAAATCTTAATGGTACTATTGCCACCTATTTGATTACCTGCACTATCAACTTCACGGCTTATAATTTGATAATTTGTGCAGGTACTTGAATATTTCAGGACAAGAGGCAGACTCCCCGTGGTCCCTATCATGTTAGTGCTATCGAAACTTCTTACCGCAGTTATTGGATTACTTGGAGTACTGGTATAGGCATCGCCATGCAGACTCTGGTAAATGATTGCACAGTATTCGCCATTTGGACCTGGATTATTGTAGGCGAAGACATTACTCGCACCCACCAACGAAAAGGCGAGTGCCAATATCATGGTAAAGATCATTGGTAACTTTTTAATTTTGGAGATTCTCATAATTCCACCCCTTCTATTTTGTTGGGGGTGCGCACCCTTAATTTCAGCTTATGCTCGTCTCAAAATTGTGTTACCAAAATTTCACTATTTATAACAAACACTTACTCAGCAATCAGCTCTTGCTTACCATCCGCGACTAAAATCGCGTCGATGTCCGCTTTAAATTGAGGATATAAACTTACTACCGCCACATAATCTAATTTCCCCAACATGATACGCATTGCAAAATAAGCTGCCATTTTACATACCTCCCATCAATAAATAGTCTACTACATCCTGTGTGATTGATAATTGGGGCTGCGTGGTTGCCAGTAAGGTTTTTAACGCTTCGTTCTCGGTAAGTAGAGCGTTATATTTGTCATCCGCGATTTTCACAGGGTCCACAGTGAGGTGGACGGAGATCCGGTTCCCTTCAACATGCTTGTAAACGCTTTTTACACCGGTATATTTGGAGGTGCTCAGGGCAACGTATTCCTCTCCATAAGCCCTCACCTCTTCGCCGGTGACTTCGTCAACGTGAGAGACTTAATGAATATGCAATGCACGCTCAGATAGATGCCGGAAATCTATCTAGAATATTAAATGGGCAGCAGAAACCATCTCCTGAAACACTTAAAAAGCTTTCTGAAAAGGCTTATAACGATATTACGTATGAACAGTTGATGGAAGCAGCAGGTTATATCAGTAATACAAATAAAGAATCTTCATCAAGTGATGGTATTCCCTCTGGTATATACCTTCGCCTTGCTAAGGAGGCTGAGGAAATGCAATTGTCAAACGACGATCTTAATCTTATCATTGGAATGTTTAAGATTTAAAAAAGCCAATGAATAGACATCGAGAGGAGCAAATAAATGACTAAAGCTGAGCTATATGCTTGGGTAAATGGTGCAAGAAACACTCTTTCACTTTTCTCTTATCCAATTGATTCAAAAGAGTTTGCAAGTCGCTACAGTCAAATTTCTCTTGAAGAGCTTGATTTTTCAAGTACTCAAATCGGTGGTATTCTGAAAGGCGAGAAACACAGTTTTATTGGACTTAATTCGTGCAGAACTTATTTTGAGCAAAACTTTGATTGTATGTATGAATTATTTCACTTTTGGAAGCACCCAATTAACACGTATACTTGCCTTTCAGTTCCGAGAGACACCTACTTAGAATGGGAGGCTAATGAAGGAGCAGCAGAAATGCTGGTTCCATATTATAAGTTTATCCCTGAGGTTTGCGATATATATCATCACATTACCAACAACCATCAACAGATAGACTATCTAAATTATTTTGCTCAAAAATATTTTGTTACTCCGAGGGTCATTCAATTCAGAATTAAGAGTTTGTCGTATGAACTCAGTCAATATATAAATGGCGTATCTTTAAGCAACCTTAAAATAATTTCAAAAAAGCATCAGGAACGCCTAGGCATAAACGTCCCCGATTTCTCTTTATATCTTGATTTTGGTTATGAACTTGAGTGGGATTCTGTCATCGGTGGCATTAACCGTTAAAAACATATTTTAAGCCATCTCAGGGTGTCATCAACCTTTGCAAAGGTATTTCTAAGATGGTAATACCTTCACAGGTTGGGATACAGAACACTAGCATTATCTTTAAAGGAGGAGTGTGTATGCAAGAAAGCAAAAAAGATCCTTTCGCCGCAGGAAAAAACCTGCCTATAAGCAAGGCTGCAGCAATTATGGGCAAAAATCCTCAATTCATCAGGGTCTGCTTGCAACGAGAGCTGTTGCCGTTTGGAATAGCTGTAAAAACAAGTTCAAAGTGGAGCTACTACATATCTCCATCAAAATTCTATGATTATGTTGGCATAAAGAATCCAGATCAAGAAGAATCATAATCTCTAAATTTTTTTACCCATCACCGGAACGTATGTTCCACAACTGAAGGAAAGGATGTGCTACTATGGAAGGCCATGTAAGAAAGCGCGGTGAGAAATGGTATTACTCTTTTGAAGCCTCCAGCGTTGATGGAAAACGCAAGCGTATAGAGCGTGTTGGCGGACGCACAAAGAAAGAGGCTGAAGCTGCTCTGAGAAAAGCGCTTCAAGCATACAACAATGCAGGATTACATTTTGAGCCATCTGAGATATCAACTTCGGATTATATGGATTATTGGTTCAAGAATTATGTTCTACTTAACTGCAGGCATAATACTCAGCAGGCCTACGATGTCATTATCCGGGTTCATACCAAGCCGCAGCTTGGTATCTATAAACTCAGATCTTTAACACCTGCCATACTTCAAGAATTCATAAACGGAAAATTCATAACCGGACTGAGCCGGCATAGCCTCATCAACATTATCTCGGTGCTTAATGGGGCTTTTGATTACGCCGTCTATCCTGCTCAGTTTATCGAGGATAATCCGATACGATATGTTAAACTCCCGCGCTATGAACATACAAAAGGAGAAATAGATCGGAGAGTTATACCCGATGATGAATTTGATCAGATCCTTGAACACTTCCCTGCAGATACCCCCTACTATATTCCTATTATGATTGGATACCACACAGGATGTCGGATCAGTGAAGTCATGGGCCTAACTTGGGAAGATATAGACTTGGATAAAGTATCGTTAGCGTAAACAAGATTATCTATAAACGTAAGCCACACTGGTATTTTGGTCCCACTAAAACAAAATCTTCCGTTAGAGACATTAAAGTTGGAAAAACACTGTTCAGTGCTCTTAAGCAACATAAGAAACAGCAACTCGAACACCGGCTTAAATACGGTCCGCATTACGTGCAGCAGTATGAAATTGAAGAGAAAGAAGGGAATAATACTCTGCGCAGAATATTATCTCTCCCGGTATCTGTAGATCCTGGTGCCGTGAGGTCTGTTGACATGGTATGCACAAAGGAAAATGGAGAAATAGTAACCCCGGACACTTTTAAATATGCATCCAGGGTTATACATTATGAACTCGGTATTCTGTTCAATTTTCACTCCTTACGGCATACTCACGCCACAATGCTGATTGAGAACGGGGCCAATCCTAAAGACGTTCAAAAGCGCCTCGGACACTCCAGGTTGGCAACCACGATGGATACATACACCCATCCAACAGAGCAGATGACTGATAACACAGTGGCGATATTTGAAAAGCAACTTTGCCAACGCAAACAAAATTCCGTTGGCAAATAATCCATAAGCGGGTTTTTTATTGTCCAAAACCATTGATTTTACTGGAAAGTAGGCAAACAGTCTCCACACTCACTGTCCACGGAAACATATCCACCGGCTGCACTTCAGCCACCTGATACCCACCGTTCTGCAGTATACCCAGATCCCTGGCCAAGGTCCCCGGATCGCAAGAAACATAAATGATCTGCTCCGGCTTCAGTTCCAGCAGCCCCTCCAGCACTTTCCGGTGGGCTCCGGCCCGGGGTGGATCAAGGACCACGATATGGGGACAGTCACTGATCTGCTGAAAGGTGTCCTCCACTTTGCCGGCCATAAACTCCACGTTATTCACCCTGTTGCGCTTGGCATTTTCCCTGGCATCTTCCACAGCATAGGGATTTTCTTCGATTCCCCAGACCTTTTTGGCCTTGGCAGCTAAAGCCAGGGTAATCGTTCCGATTCCGCAATAAAGATCCCAGACCACCTTCTCGGCGGAAAGCTCCGCCCAATCCAGTACCCTGTTGTAAAGTTTACGGGTTTGAACCGAGTTCACCTGCAGAAAGGCCAGCGGGGAGATCTTAAACTCAGCCCCCAGCACATCCTCGGTAAATTCTCTTTGGCCGACGATTTGCTCCGGCTCTCCCGAACTGTTGATACTCCAAACCGAGCGGATTCTCCCGCCCATCTCTGCCCATATTTCAGCTCCTTGGGCATCCTTCAGGGAGTCCAAAATCAACATCCCTTCCCCCCGAGAATTTTCCCGGAAGGTCAGCGCGTTCAGGTCAGGAAAGAAACTTTTATCCTGTTGGCCCAGCAGCGTCTCTGCTTCCCGGACCCATCGGTTCATCGATTCACTGAGCAGAAGGCAATCAGTGAAGGGAACTGTCGCTTTGCTCTTTTCCTGATAATAGCCAAGCGTATTCCCCTCTCCGCGATGAAGCCGCGCTTTGTTCCGGTAACGCCAGGGTTCATCCATACCCAAGGTTGGATGAACTGTGACTTTTTCCAGGGGGATTTTGCCGATCCTGGTCAGAGCATCTTCTACCCAGCGCTTTTTCCAGAGCAAGGTCTGGGCATAATTGAGATGCTGCAGCTGACAACCGCCGCATCGACCGAAGACTGAACAGGGCGGTTCCATTCGCTCTGCCGAGGTTTTGCAGAAGCTCAGCAGTTGACCTCTTTGCCAGTTTTTCTTCTCTTCCACGATGCGAATCTGCCCTGTCTCCCCCGGCAGTAATCCGGAAACGAAGGTAGCCTTTCCTTCATGATATCCCACCCCGGAGCCATCTGAAGAAAGGCGCAGACATTCTATAGTGATCGGACGATGGGTATCGGCCGATTTCTTAACCATAGGTTTTGTATCCATTGAGTTTTTGCTCACAGAGTTGCCTCCCCCACACTATTTCAGTTCATTGTAAACCAAAAGAAACCCCTCTGTCCAATTAGAGATGTGAGAATGATCCTCATTTTCTTGTTGACAAAGAAAGATAACAGCGTTATCATACTATTGTTATATAACGTCGTTATATGCTAATAGTATCATCCTCTACTGACAACAGGGGACGCAATGGCGGAACAAGATGCAATGACTGAACAACCGGGCAGAATAAATCATATTGCAGGAAGGAGGGATTTTATACGCCCAGCTCCGGGTCCTGGAGCTTTAACTTGGTACAAAAATTTTTTACCCCCAAAGTTAGATTAATCTAACTAAAAGAAAATCCCCGCTGCACTTTCCCAGAAGCGGGTTTCATTTTAAATGGAGAAGGGAGAATTTAAGAATGGACAATACATTAGTGGAGGAAAAAGAAAAGCAAAAGCATTTTATCTTATCCGGAAACCTCTGGAAGGTTATGGCTGATTTATCCTGGCCGGCGATTGTGGCCATGGTGTTATACGGTATGAATTCCGTGATGGATGCCTTCTTTGTCGGACGGTACGTGGGCGAAGCCGCTCTGGCCGGGGTTTCTGTGGCTTATCCTCTGTCCCAGATCAGCGTCGCTTTCGGCTCTCTGATCGGAGTCGGTGCCGGCTCGGTTTTAAGCATCGCCCTGGGTGCCAAAGACAGAAAGACCCAGGAACATTTGCTGGGCAATGTCAATTTTCTTTCTATTATTGTCACCGCTATTTATATGCTTCTGGGCCTGCTGTTCTCCACCCAACTAATCGCTATGATGGGCGGTAGAGGTGAAGCCCTCATACTGGGTGACCAATACTTCCGCATCACGATTTACGGTGCCTTCTTCTGGGTATACGGGTTGGCCGGCAATATGATCATCCGGGCGGAAGGTAAAATGAAAACTGCCGCGGTGATGATGGGCTTCGGTCTGGCTGTGGACGTCATCTTTAAATATCTGTTCATCGTTGTATTTCAATGGGGTGTTGAAGGGGCGGCTTGGGCAACCAATATCGGCATGTTGGTCTACACCCTGGTCAGCTGGATTTATTTCAGCAAAGGCTGGGCAACCTTTCACTCCAAGCTGGCTTCCCTTCGCTGGGATCAAAAGATCGGAACTTCCGTGCTGCGGCTGGGGGCTTCATCCCTAATTATGAGTGTCATGAGCCTGGTTCAGGCTATATTCGTCTTCAACGCCTTATCCAAATACGGCACAACATGGGATGTGGCCTTCTACGGTGTGGTCTACCGCATCTTCACTTTCCTGCTGACCCCTATTTTTGGCCTGATGCGCGCTTTGCAGCCGGTGATCGGCATCAATTACGGTGCCCGGCAATATGACCGTGTGATCAGTTCCTACAAGATCTTCGCCGTAACTGCTCTGGTATTGACGCTGCCTTTCTGGCTTTTATCCATCGCCATCCCCGGTCCTATTCTGGGCCTGATGATGAAGGATGCAGCCTTCAGCGGTGCAGATCTCCTGTACTTCAGAGTGTATATGGCCATTTTGCCGGTGCTGTCCTTTATCTTTATGGCCATGACCCTCTTCCCATCTGTGGATAAAGGCAAACCGGCGGCCATGATCGGTATCGCCCGGCAGTTGGTATTTTATGTTCCTGTCATGATCTTTTTGCCCAAAGCAATCGGCGTTGCAGGGATTTATTACGGTTCACTGGCCATTGACGCCGTCATCATCCTCTGGACCCTGTTCATGGTGCGCAAAGAGTTTTCCCTGCTGCGTCAAAAAGCCCGCTCCAATAAGCCGGAGGGCATAGCCTATCCCTTATAATTACGCAGAAATTCCTCCATGGCTTGTATGGAGTCGTTGCTGATTACATGTTCGATGGCACAGGCATCCACGCCGGCCGTATCGGCGTTCAGCTTCAAAACCTTAGTAAAAAACTTTTCCAGTATGCGATGCTTATTGGAGGTAAGCTTGGCTAGTTTTCGCCCTTCGGGAGTTAAAAAGATCTCTCCATACTTTTCATTAGTAATCAGGCCCTTTTCAGAGAGGGTTGCCATGGCTCTGTTGGTGCTGGCTTTGGTAACGCTGAGCCGTTCGGCTATGTCGGATAGCCTGGCGCCGCTTCCTTTCTCTGAAAGTTCATAGACTGCCTCCAAATAATTTTCCATGGTAAAGGTCAGTTTTGTCATTTTACACCCCTCATTTTTTAAGTTCCAGGTCATTACTGCCAAAAAACACTAGAGCTAGCCTCGATTTTCTGTCTTGGCAAAATCGGGGCTTTTATTATTCAGAAGTCTCCGGCATCCATCACCCGATACCCTGCATCCCTTAATGCCTGAGCAAATAGTCCCTGACCTGCAATGAGCTTCCCCGTAAAGCTCCCATCATATACTGTCTTTACGCCACAAGTCGGGCTTCGTGATTGGAGGATGGCGAAGTCTATTTCTTCATCCCTGATAGCCCTTAAAGCCAATGCCACTCCCCGGCGATATAACGCGTCCACATCGGCTCCGTTTTCGTCGATTATTTTCCCCTCCACCATCTCTGCACAGGCCCTGGGGGTTCCCATGCCCGCCATTATCTCCGGACATATTTCCATAATTTTTTTGTCCTTTAGATAATCGACTACTTTGGGGTTTAAATTATTGCCGCCGTTATATTTGCAGTTGTGTCCCAGCAGGCAGGAGCTTACCAGTATCTTCATAATCGCCCCCCTCTATTTTTCACAGTTGCACTGATATACCGATCACCTGATGCACAAAAACCGGTAACCCAGCAGAGAACAGCGACGGCGATCAGAATGATCAGGGGCATCGTCCAGTTAGCGGTTAGATCATGCAAATATCCAAAAAACATGGGGCCGAAGGCAGCCAGGAGATAGCCAATCGATTGCGCCATTCCGGAGAGCCTGGCCGCTTCATCCGCATTTTCCGTGCGCAGGCTGAAGAGCATCATCGCCAGACTGAAGGTAAATCCTCCCCCAATTCCCAATATGATAATCCATAAAAAGGTCAGCCCTGACCCGCCCCAAAGGATCAGCCCCGAAAGCCCTATGATCACGCACACCGAACCGAAAGTCACCAATGAATGCTGGCTGGCCTTGCGCCCGGCAAGAACAGAGCCCACAAAGGTCATGGGGATCAGGGCCAGCTGCATAAGGGAGAGCATCCAGCCTGCTTGACCGGAATTCATCCCCGCTTGAATTAAAATGTCCGGCAGCCAGGCAACCATGCAATAAAACACCATGGATTGCAGCCCCATGTACAAAGTGACCTGCCAGGCCAGAGGCGATTTCCACATGTTTATGCTTTTTACATCTGCTCCTTGCGCCCTATTCCTATGCTTAACTTCTTCAGAGCGTCTATGGGTTTCTGCTTTGGCCTCCCTAATGATGGATTCTCCGGCAGCTGAGCTTCCTTGACTGTTCCGCCTTAACTGGGGAATCCAGCAGAACATGGCGATCAGGCTAAGTACCGCCCAGATCCTTAAGGCCCCGGTCCATCCTAAGCCCAAGCCCACCGCTAAGGGAATACTGATACCGGAGGCCAGTGCGGCAAAGGTATTCATCGAGACGGTGTAGACACCCGTCATCACTCCGACCTGTCTGGGAAACTCTCTTTTTATTAGACTTGGTATCAATACATTGCCCACTGAAATGGAAAGTCCCAGAATTGCCGTTCCCAGAAACAAACCGAAACTTCCCGACCAGGAACGCAGAAGAATTCCAACGGCAAGAATGACAATGGAGCCAAACAACACCCGTTCTATCCCAAATCTGCGGGCCAGTCCGGGAACAAGGGGAGAAAACAAAGCGAAGGCAAACAGGGGCAGGGTGGTCATCATACCCGCTAAGGTGTTGGAAATATGCAGGCTGTCGCGCATTAAGCTGACCAAAGGTCCAACTGAAGTCAAGGGTGCCCGCAGATTGGCTGCGAGCAGGGCGATTCCCAGGATCAAGATTAGGGCTGTTCTATTTGGCGAAGATGAATGCTGTATTGGTTTAGTGCTTAACTGATTCATTGTTCTATGTTCTCCTTAAATGACATACTTTCCTTTATTCATTGAGCAGATGACTCAGGGATTTCTTAGCGTTCTCCAAATAATGATTGACACTATCCAACGCCAACTGGGAGTCGCCGGCTTGAATGGCTTGAAAGAGGCTGGTATGGATTTCGTTTTCATAATTGACAGGCTTTCTGATTCGCAAAACCCCATCCACCGAACGCTGCAAAGCATCGGTAATATGCTCGTAGATTTCAATAAACATTGTATTATGTGTGGCTTTTACCACCGATTTATGAAAAGCAATATCCGCCTCTATAAATCGGCCCACTTCATGGCTTTGGGCCGCTTCTTTGCAGAGTTCAAGGCAAGCTTCCATGTGTTTCAAATCCTCTGCTGTTCTTTTCCCGGCAGCCAGCTGAGCTGCCTCTCTCTCCAATCCTAAACGAACCTCTAAAGTTTCATAAAGATTGCTTTTCTGAACTTTCTTTGCCAAGGCCAGGGCAAAATTACTGTTGGCTTTTACCGTAGTCCCGATTCCTTGACGGGTCTCAAGCAAACCGACATGAACCAGGGCTTGAATTCCTTCTCTTAGGGTATTTCTGCTTACATCAAACCTATCCATCAATTCCGGCTCCGCAGGTATTTTTTCACCAATCTGCCATTGCCCGCTTTCGATCATGTGCTCCAGCTGGGCAGTCACCTGCCCCACTAAAGTGGATCTGCTCGCTTTTTGAATAGACACCAAAGCTCCTCCTTTCTAAACATAGGATGATTGGTTTATAGTATATTTATAAGGAAGCTTGTCTCTTTTGTCAAGTAGGGGCTTGAGGAGAGGAATGATGCTCCAGGCCATCTAAAATACCCCTATCCGTAGTATCAGATAGAGGTGTTTTTGCTTATTGGAGATTGGCCGCACCTGGCGCCATCCGGAAAATGATTAGGTCACCGCGCCTCCAAGTACAAGAGCTTTGGACGTATCATAGCCCAATTCATAATAAGTATTGTTGTTGAATTCGAATCTTTTAATCACATCCAGGCCCAGCTTTTGGGTATGGGCATAGTATGACCTTGGGTTTACATGGTTGATAAACGTGATCAGGATCGGATACCTTTGACTCATTTGCCTTCTGGAAAAATCAAAAACCTTGAGGAGTACTTCACTCCCCCTGTATTCTCTGTCAATACAGATCGGCCCATATTGATAAGAGTTTTTTGTGGAAAGCACCGTTCCCTTATATTCTGTGTTTGGCAATTCATTGATCATATATTGGAAAAGGGGCCACTCCGCCCAATAATCCCAGGATGCAGCCATGGCATAGGCCGCCAGCTTCCCGCCGTCACAAGCAAGGGTAATGCCATTTTCTTTTTCAATCAATTCTTTAAACTGCTCTTCCGTAAATAAGGTGGTAACGAAGCCATCCGTCTTGTCTTGTTGACTGATAGTCGCTATATGATATCTTTGCTGTAATTCCCGTATAGCCCCTATATCCTCAATCCCAGCATTTCGATAAATCATGGCTGCTGCCCTCAATTCATTTGTTTTGATCAGGAACTTTGTTTTCCTCTTTCTTGTCTTTTTCCGGGTATTGTTGGCAATGGTCAAGAAGACAATGCCCTTTTTCGTCAGCCATCATGCAAGGCTCCCTATGTTTGACACACCTGTACCAACCATCGTTTTCACTTACAAAGGCCCTGCTCATGAAGAACCAGCTTCCTTTCCTTACCTTTCTTTTCATTCTGTTTTCTAAATTATATTATATCATCTTTTTCAAATTCCTTTTTGCTCACTTTCTTGCTGGTATAATTCAAAGCACCGGAGCAGAGATTGTGATCTTATGCTGCTATAACTGCCTCTACCCTCTGTTGAACCGCTTTACGGCATGTGACTTTTCGTGCACCTTCTTGGTTAAGCTGATTGCTGCCGTCAGCAGGAACAAGCTGATGATGGTACCCTCCCGTACAAAAAGCGGCAGGGAGAAAATAAGCGAAAGCAGCACCGAACCGGCTACTGACAAGATATCCACTCCATAGCGGATACGGTGAAACGCCACTCCGGTCTTTTCCGCCAGCAGGGCACAAGCGCTTTCGATAGGAAATGCCATAACCTCCAGATTGAGCACCATTCCGGTAAAAGCCCCCGCTATGCAGGTGCCCAGGACAAAGATCAACAGTTGCATGGGATAGCCTTGAACCAGCAAGCTTCCGAGTATCTTAGCGGTGAATAAATCAATCACCCCGCCCAGACAAATGACCGCAACCGCCTGGCTCACATATTTGATGGGATGCCTGAAGTTGCTGAGCAGCATATATGCCATCAGAAAAAGGCCATTGAGCATGATGGTAACCATCCCCACCTTAAAATGCAGCACCCAGGCCAAAGCCACATTGAGCGAATTAAAACTGCTTATACCAATGCCGGCCTTTATCGTCAGGCTGATTCCTATACCTGTCAGGCCATAAAACATCAAGGAAAGCAGCAGCCGGAGAACTTTCTTCACAAAAATACCCTCCTAACTTAGATAGCAGACCCCACAATCTCCTTCCAATTGCAATTTAACAGCAAGACAAGGATAATGAGTATGAGATATCTCACAGTCTGGAGGGTGTAATGAAAAGATTTTATCCCAAATCGGAACATGATCCTTATTATCAAGTCATGAAGAGCCTTGCTCACCTACCTCTTGGAAAATTGCTTACCCATGCACATATTGAAGTATTCGAGAGGGGCGAATATCTTTCGCGCTGCAACGAACCGATCCATACCCTTTATTATCTGATTTCAGGTAAAGCAAAGATCTATATGATTCATGATGATGGGAAACAATCCATCCTGCAGTTTCTGAGCAAAGATAATTATGTGGGGGAGCTGTCCTTGCTGGGTGTGGAAGATGTGCCTAAAGATGTGGTTGCTCTTCAGCAATGCGTCTGTCTCGCCTCTCCCCTTGAGCAATTCAAGCCGCTAATGCTGTCCGATGCCGCTTTTCTCCACCATCTCTGTGTTTACCTCGGCCAAAAAGTATTGACCCGCTCCGAACGATTCTCGGAAAACCTGAATTACCCGCTTAAAAATCGGCTGGCAGCTTTTATTCTGTTTACCGCCCATGATCGCATCTATGGAGAAAAACATGTGGAAACGGCGGAATATTTGGGCGTAAGCTATCGCCATTTGCTTTACACCATTCAGCAGTTCAAAGAAGAAGGCATCCTGATCAAGCAAAAAGGAGCCTATTTTATTGCTGACCCCCAAGCCCTTCAAGTGCTGGCTAAGGACATACGGGCTTAAACCCTGCCCGACGGCAGGCCGTTCAGGCTGAGGCCAGAGCCCTTCGCTTTACAGGTTCAATAAATGATGGACTAAAAACGGAGCGGCGACCGACATATAAATGGCGGCAATTCCCATAGCCACCCCGGACATGGAACCCTGAACCGTCCCCTCAGCCAAGGCCGATGCCGTACCCTGACCATGGGCAGTGGTTCCATAGGCTAATCCGCGCACCAAAGGATTGGTCACTTTGAACAGATTTAATAAAGCGGGGGTCAAAAAGGACCCAATGATGCCGGTAGCAATGACGAAAACCGAAGTGAGGGTCGGATCGCCGCTTAAGATGCCGGAGACGCTGACGGCAATGGGAACGGTCACGGATTTAGGCACTAAGGAGGTCACAATGAGCTTATCCAACCCTAACCATTCAGCCACCAAAACTGTCGTAACGATATTGACCGTAGTTCCTACCACGATCCCGCCCACCACTGGCAGGATATTTTTTCTTAATACTTCCCGGCTCCGGTAGAGCGGAATGGCCAAAGCCACTGTGGCCGGCCCCAGAAGGTAAGTCAAAATAGTCTTGGTCTCCTGATACTGGCTCACTGTAATGCCGGAAATCCAAAAAATAGCGATGATTAAGGCGGTGCTCAGGAAGACCACGTTGACCAATGGACTGGGATAACGCTTATTTAAGAAGCGGCTAAAGGCATAGGCGCCTACCGTAATGGCCATCATCATCAATACAAACAACAAGTTCATTTAAACTCCTCCTTTAGGTGAACGAAACCGGACCAGCAAGGCGGTCACTGAGTTCATAACCATAACGCATACTGCTGTGCCAAGAACAATGGACACTAAAAGCTGGGCGCCGCTTAATTGGAATAACCCTATCCATTGCATCAATCCTACGGCAATGGGAATAAAGAAAAAAGCAAGATGTTTAAGCAGCAAATCTGCTCCTTCTTCGATCCATTCGATGCGAATAATTCCCGCCAGCAATAACAAAAACAAGATAATCATACCCAAAACATTTCCCGGAATGGGAAGATGGCTTTTTTCCGCTACCCAATTTCCCAATTGATAGATTACCCAAAGCAAAGCAATCTGCACGATAAAACGCAACCCCTGAGCCATGAACTCTCACCTCTTTCTCTTTCTATGTTCGATTATAGAGTCATTCCTTTCATTTGTAAAATAGATAGCTGTCATCAATTCTATCTATTTTATAGATAGTTGAACTAAAACTTGCCCTATTATTCCCAAATAAAAAAGGCTTTCCTTCCTTAAAAATAGGTAAAAGCCTTTAACAGTATATTCCCTCACGACGATCAACTTTTGACAAAGAACTTAGTGGCAAACTGCAGCCATAAATTAGCCGCATGGGACATGGAGCGCCCTCGTTTCCAAATGATGAACATCTGGTGAATAATCTGCGGATTGGTCACCGGTATAACGGCAAAGCGCCGCGGGTCCAACTCCCGGCAAGCGGCCCCCGGCAGAAAAGCGATTCCCAAATCGGCGGCAACCATCTGAGTCATCAGTTCAAACTGAGAGGTTTCAAAAATAATGTTCGGTTCAAAGCCTTCATTTTTACACTTGCTGATGATCTCGTCATGCAAGCTGAATTCGCTGGAATATAAAACAAAGGGTTCATCTGCTAACGATTTGAGATCGATGGATGCCGATTTGCTGATGGGGTTGCGGACGGAAACGATAACATATAAGGGATCTTCGGCAAAGGCAAAGGATTCAAAATACTGACTGTCCGGCACGCTGCAGACGACTCCCACATCTAAGGTTCCGTCTAAAATATCCATGATCACTTTCTTCGATCCGCGCTCAGAAAGGCTGATGTCTATTTGCGGGTACTTCTTTTTAAATTCTCCCAGCAATTCGGCAAATAAGGTGGTCCCGGTAATGGGCAGCAGGCCAATGGAAATCTTTCCTCGTTCCAGTTTAATGCGGTTTTGAAATTCGTGGGTTAAATTTTCGAACTTGGTTACGATCTCCAATGCTTGATCTAGAAATATAGCCCCTGTATCCGTCAACTGCACATATTTGGATGTCCGGTTAAACAAGGAAGTGCCCAATTCCCATTCCAGATCTTTGATCAATTTGCTGATGGTTGATTGAGTAACGTGACATTTTTCCGCAGCTTTACTGAAACTCTTCTGACGAGCCACTTCAACAAAATACTCCAAATGCTTGATTTCCATAGTCAACCCCCCCAACGCCTGAACCTTGCTCTGATCCCATCAACGTTATCATTAACACTTTTTCTGACATTTTATCATCTCCTTCCGGAAATAAAAAGCGCCCTTCAGCTTCGTTGGGAAACCAAAAGACACCTCATCCCTATTCAGCGATAGGGTCGGTAGAGCACATAATCCAGCAGCTCACGGCTGAAGCCGGCCGCGTCGAGAGCTGGGTTGGCTTCCGGCGGGTAATCCTTGACGACAATCCGGGTCTGGGCCGGGAAGATTCGGCGGCCGGCATAATCCTGGACGAAAGCCTCCAGAGCCGGAGCCAGATGCTCGGGCGCAAAAACCCGCAGGTTCCTGCCCTGCCGTTCCAGCACGGCCACAGGCACACCGGCGCGCAAGGCTACAGCTGTTCCGGGAAGATTGTGAAATCTCCTGTCCGGCCGGTGAGGCAGGCTTTTGCCCCAGGGCTGAGCTGGATCGCTAGCGTTCAGCCAAAGGATCTGATCCCGGGGCTGGGTTAAGGCAAGCATAGTACCGGCATAATCTTTCTCCCGGATAAACTGGATTCCCGACAGCCCTTCGATAAAGTAGCCCCGGCGCACCCGGCCGGTATACTCCCAGATGCGCAGGGTTGCCAGAGCTGTGCTCCAGCTTATTCCCTGGATGGTCTCCCGGCAGAGAATCACCGCCCGGTCAAAGTTGCGCTCCAGCTGCTCTTCCACGCTCAGGGCCTTAAGTGGGCGGATGACCTCCCAGCGTCCGGTGGCCAGAATTCTCATCCGGGCATTGACCCGCTGCCGGGGTGTGCTCTTTTGCAGCTTATCCCAGTCCAGCCACTGGCGGACGGGAATAAAGCTGTCCGAGCTCACCAGCCCTTGGGCTGCCAGTTGGAGCAGGGTATCATAGGGGGAGCCTTCCACCAGTCCGTTCAATCGCTGCATAAAGCTGGCCCCATAATTCAGCAAAGCCTGATAGATCACCTTTTCCTTGCCCGTTAAGGCTTCCAGGGTCCCGGACAGATCCGCCTCCCAGTCAAGATCAGCGGTCAGGTGATAACTGAGTCCCCCATCGGGACTGAGCCGCCAGAACAGGGTGCCGCCGGCCAGACAAGCATCCATCAGCTCCGGACGGTAATTCCCCACCCGGGTAGGCAGCAGAATAGTTTCCCAGGCCTCCGCCGGAAAGGGCTGATCCCTGAAGGTTTTCAGCGCGACTTCCAGTTGTTCGGCAGCAGGGGCCGAAATCTGCATCCGGCTGGCCAGCAGAGCGGCATAACACTCGGCCGGCAAAGTGGTTATCTGGCGGCGGCTTTTAATCGTGGCCTTTCTGGCCCGGTCATAAAGCTCCCCATGGTAATACAGTCCTTCCTGCTCCACCGCTTTTCCCTCAGCACAAAGCAAGGCCAGAAGCTCAAGGGCCCTCTCCACGGGCCACAGGTAACGTTCCCCCACCTGCTCGGCCGATTGGGCTCCCCGGTAGCGCAGCAGCCTGCGGACCAGCCGTTGGCCGGCCTGTAGATCCCGTCCGGATAAAGCCTCCTCATATTCCTGAACCTGCTCGGCGGCAATCCACAGGCCGGGCTCGATATACTGAACCCGCCCCCCGGCCGCCAATGCCTCCAGCCATTCAATGGGGACCTCCAGCTCTCCTGCCGTCAGATCCCCTTCCATCATCAGCAGGGCATGGAGCTGGTCCGCATCCTGGGGAAGTCTGGCCCGCTCGGATACGCAGGCCAGCTGCTCCGGAGCCGGCTCAATCCCCTCCACTTTCTTTAAGGCTGACTCTATAGCCTGATGGATGGGTTGGGGCGTGGGCGCATAATCGTACATCATGGCGGCTTCCGTCTGCCGCCTCAGGGTCAGGGACATGGGTGAAGGAACATCAAGGTAAAGCTCCCGAACTTGAATATCTCCTGCCTGAATGCCCTGGAGGAGATATTCAACTCCGTCTAAATCCCAGTAATCCTCCAAGCATTCCCGCCTGGTTTCCCGGATCAGCGGATGCTGTTCCTGCTCCACCAGAGAAGCCAGGAGTTCCGCGCTGCGCATGCGCTGAATCCACAAGGGCTGGCGCTGATTGCCTTTTACCCCCATCAAGAGGGCCCGGGCCGTGTTATAACGAAAATTCATATTATAGAGAGGGGTGGCCGGCAACAAAGCGGCGGCAATCTGCCGGGCGGTGGTCGGCACCACCTCCTGGAGCAGACCCTGAGGCAGGGGGCTGCCATCATAGGGAAAGAGCAGGAAGCCGTCATCGTCGGCCACTGCATTGATGGTGGTCTCCATATGGCGGGCGGCCACTTCCCTGACCAATAGGGACAGAGGCTCATTCACCGGGCGGCCCAGGACGGAATGGACCATCAGCTGATGGTTGCCGCTCTCATCCTTAAAACGTTCGATGATGATGGTTTTATCATCAGGCAGGCTGCCGGTGCTCTGGAGTTGGCGCTGGAGAAAGCCCAGAGCGCTTTGGGCGGCAGCCTCATCCAGCCCCAGTTTTTTCAGTTCCTTGAGCAAGGTCCCTGATTGGGCCGCCTGGGTCAGCCGGCGGAAAATCTCACCAAAAGCCAGGCCGGTGCGCAGCCTGCGCCCTTTCAGATCCCCGTGCCAAAAGGGCAGCCTGGCCCCGGCCGTAGTGGCCGGGGTTACGGTCACGGTGTCCTTGGAGATGCCGGCAATCTGCCAGGCAAAGGTGCCCAGCAAAAACCGGTCCCCGAGCCTCGATTCAAAGACAAATTCCTCGTCCAATTCCCCCAGCTTGACGCCACTTTCTGTCCGGCAGGCATATAACCCCCGGTCCGGGATGGTTCCCCCCGCGCTGACGGCCAGCATCCGGCTGTAGGCATCCCCCCGGACCTGGCCATGCAGCCGGTCATAGATAATTCTGGGGCGCACAGGGATATCCCGTTCATGTTCGTAATCCCCCGCCAGCATGCCCAGGATTGCCCGCACATCCTCCGCTGTTACCTCCCGGAAGGGATATGCTCGGGGCAGCAGGCTCAGCACATCCTCCACCGTATAACCCTCGCCGCAGGCCATGGATACCAGATGCTGGGCCAGGATGTCCAGGCAAAGCCGGGGCGGCCGGGAGTACTCGATTCCCCCCTGGCGGGCCACCTCCGCAGTCAGTCCGCAATAGAGGCCTTCCACCGCTTCCCGGGGAAACATATGCATGACGCTGATCCGGTTGGGATTGTGTCCGGCCCGGCCCAAACGCTGCATGGTGCTGGAAATGGATCGGGGACAGCCAATCTGGAAGACCTGATCGATCTCCCCCACGTCGATGCCCAGCTCCATGGAGGAAGTGGCACACAAAAGCCTCAGACTCCCACTGCGCAGAGCCTGCTCCACTTCAAAACGCTGTTCCTTGGCTAAGCTGCCGTGATGGGTGCGGGCAAAGCCCTCTCCCCCCAGCTGATTGATAAAATAAGCCAGCTTTTCCGCGTAAGCCCGCCCTTCCACAAAGGCAATGGCACTGCCGGCACCGCCGTAATAGGCATAGACCGTTTTAGCCAGCTCTTTCCAGACCGTGTCCTTTAAGGCCACCCGCTGATCGGACAAGGGGCTGGTCACTTCAATGCGGATCTGTTTTTCCATCTGGGGGGCGATCACCGTCACCGGGTCGGGAGAAAGATAGTGGGCGGCGATATCTAAAGGCTCGATAGTTGCTGATAAGCCAATCCGCTGCAGCGGCCGGCTGCACAGCCTGTCCAGCCGGGCCACGGACAGCATCAGGTGCGCCCCCCGCTTGGAATCGATCAGGGCATGCAGCTCATCGATAACGATAGCCTGGGCGGTGCGCAGAATTTTCTGCCCGGATTGGCTGGTCAGCATCAGGTAAAGGGATTCGGGGGTGGTAATCAGAATATGGGGCGGAGTTTTGATCATCCGGTTCCGCTCTTTTTGCGGGGTATCACCTGTGCGCATACCGATGTGCAGCTCCGGACCGGCCGGGACACCTGCTTTTGACTGTTCCGCCAGAATCCCCTCCAGAGGACGGCGCAGATTCTCCCGGATGTCACCAGCCAAGGATTTCAGAGGAGAGATATAGATGAGCTGCAATTCTTGCTTTAAAGTACCCTTTGTAGCCTGTTCCAGCAATCTATCGATAAAGACCAAAAATGCCGTCAGGGTCTTGCCGGTACCGGTAGGAGCGGATACCAGCGTATGCCGGCCGGCGGCAATCACCGGCCAGGCTTGCTCCTGAACTGCTGTGGGCGCACCGAGGTCGTTGGTAAACCAGCGCTCCGTCAGCTTATTAAAGATTTCCAGTGAAGGTTCTGACATGGGCATCTCCCGCTATCTCTTGATTTCTTCTCCGCTTACGGCTCACTATTGCCGTCCGGGTATTTTGATTCACTTTGATTTGAATAATTCATCTACGGTGATCTGCAGTACCTCCGCCAGCTTAAAGGCTAAAGAAAGGGTAGGGTCATATTTGTTGTTTTCAATGGCATTGATCGTTTGCCTTGACACATTGCATCTTTTGGCCAAATCCTCTTGGGAGATATTCTTTTCTTTTCTGTGCTGCTTGATGTTATTGTTCATTTTAATTGCCGTATTTTCTTTTATTCAAAAAAAGACTGCCGGTGAACAAAATTGCAATTAAGCCTAAAGAAGCAACCGGTGTACTTTCCATGCTGAAATTGTGGTATTTTTGAAAGAATAGGGCATACATTCCCATAACAAACACTATTCCGGTGTAAATTAAAAAGGTATGTGTGCAGGCTTTAGTTAAAATATAGTTTCGTCGCTCATCACCTTGTCGGAAAACCGTTGCCAGCATAAAGATCAGGCAAACAGCCCCTAAAATCAGAAAAGCATAAGCTGAGTAGACAGCGACTATTTGCCAGGTTTGCGTCCCGGCTAAATTTAAACCCATCAAAACTCCCCCTATAATGTCAAATGTTCTTTACACTTTTAGTATAGCAGGGAATTAGCAAATGTCAAAAACTTTTTACATCAATGCTTAATTACTGGGCATTCAAGGACCTTAAGCCCTTAAGCAGGTGCATTGATCAAACCCTTCGAGGTTTCATAAGTCTGCCCAAAAAATATGGCAGACAAGCTTGTTGTTATATGATATGGTTAATTTGATTATTGAAAATATTGAATATCGCTCGTTTTCTTAGTCCAGCATTGTTAAGCGAGGAGATGAAGATATTATGTACGAAGAATTATCCGCACCGCTGCCGGATAAAAAGCGGTATCTGGAAAGAATCGGCTTTACCGGTGAACTGAAGCCCAACCTGGACACACTCAATCGACTTATCCTGGCCCAGCTGCACACCGTTCCCTTTGAAAATCTCGACGTCTATGACGTTGGCCGGGATATTCTCCTGGACACCGAATCCCTTTTTGACAAAATTGTCGTCCAGGGCAGAGGCGGCTACTGCTTTGAACTCAACGGGCTTTTCATGAGCCTTTTGCAGGATATTGGTTTCGACTGTTATCCCGTTATGGTGCGGGTGGTCTGGATGGCGACGGGCTATATGCCTATTTCGCACTGTGCCGGAATTGTCACTATTGAGGGAACACGGTACTTCTGTGATGTGGGTTTCGGTGGTCCGGCCCCCTGCAGCGCGCTGAGACTGGATGACCCCGGGGAGCAGCAATCGGGAGCGAACCGCTTTGTTTTTGCTCAAGCCCCTGATGGCGACTTTATCATTTACAGGACAGTGGATGGCGACAGGGAGCAACTCCTCAAATTTAACGATCGCCCCTGCCAGAATGTCGATTTCCTTGCCCCCAACGAATATTTATCCCAGAATAAACAATCCGGCTTTAAACAAATGCGTATGATCAATATCGCCCGGGAAGGCGGCAGTGCCGCGATCAACAACAATGTTCTGAGGCTCCATCAGGGTGGGCAGGTGGAGGAAACCCTGCTCGACACGGAAGGCAAGCTCAGGGAAGCGCTCCTGAATTATTTCGGTCTGGCGGTCAGCTTTCCTCTCAAACTTTAACCGTATTCATGGCTCAATTTTTCCTCAGTCTCTGGAATCCCAATCATAGTTTTCTCATATTTGACCTTTTAAAATCACCGTTTTGGGGTCTGGCCCTCCACTCTCCTTAAAAATTCGCCTGTTTTTGAAATAGTCATCTAGATGAGTCCATCCCCGAAACGGCGAATTTTAAAATAGCCGAACCGAGTGACCCGGCTCCGGATGGGTTAACCCTGAAAATATACTCGCACCACCAGCCGTTTTGTGCTGTGCCGTATAAACCCCAATGACCGATCCATGTTTCGCCGCCCATACGGAAAACCCGGTAGCCGGTATCCGTACCGTCTGCAGTGAGCACCTGGTAGCATAGCCTGGGGGAATAGGAGGATACGTCCATGGTCAGAGGCTCGGGGCCATTCTCTCCCCTTGAACTCATGATCTCAATCCTGTCGCCCACATCCGCAGTGATATATTGGGAGTTTTCATAGAGAACATTTCCGACAAAGGCAGCTCTTGTGGCGTCGGTAATGCTCACCTGGAACCGCTCCGGATAAATGCCGAAGGTTGTACCCACGGCACTTTCCAGGAAATATCCCGGCGTGGCTGAACTCCAAAGGGCAAGGGAGACGATTCCCTTCGGTTCATATTCTCCCCTGTTCAGCACTGTATTGCTGGCAACATAGTCGTCGATTTGCCGGCCGGATTGATCATAAAACTGAAACTCGGCCGAGGAATACTGGTCATCCGGGCATCTTAGAACGGTCATGCCGGGAATAGTGCCGCCCACATAGCTGGAATCGGCCACACCGTTGACCGTGCGTTGGATGCGGGCCAGATTTTCATTATTGCTGAGGATTACATCATACTTCGAGGGTGTTTTGCTGAAAGAGCAGACAACTATTCTGTCCTGGGAAATCGCCCCGTCTTTACACCGGTAATAGCTCTCCAGGCTGTATTGATCACCTTCCCGCCGAAACAGCGCTGCGCCCAGATCGGATCTCGCTTCGCTACGGTCGGCAAGAAACCCCAGGATATACCACCCGTCCTCCCAGGTTTCGTAAGTACCGAACACTGTAATATCGTTTTCCGCCAGCCCCAATGCCCGGGCGATAGCCGCTTCGGGGGTTGGGCTGTTTTTGGGATTGGTCAGAAAGCATAAGGCAACTCCAATACAGAAAAGCAAAGCCACAACCCTAATCCATGAAGCCGGCTTTTGGAAATTCAAGATATTTTTCACTTTTGTTTCACCCCCACCTCTGAAGACCGTCAGAAAAATCAATCCCGTCTCTTCTTGCGCTGTATCTCAGAAGCTCCGAAAAATAGGCTTTCCTGGCCTCAGCCTCCAACTCCATGATGACCCGCTTTTCTGGCTAACGTGTGCAAACAAATATTAATTCTCTCCCATTTTCAATAGGTGATTTATCGTACCATCCATATTCTTCTCTAATGCGGAAGCCAGCGTCCTGCAAAAGCTTTGTCAGCTGTTCGTAGTAATAATATTTGAGTGCCAAATTATCGGCGAATCGTTCAACCACCCCGTTGTTCGCCATAACTTCATAGGCAAAGCCAGGATATATTATCTGATTCTCAATATCGATCCGTTGACCCCAATGCTTCTTGACTACTTTGCTGCCTGTTGCATCATCCCAGCGCTCCCATTGGACCGTTTCAGGATAACACCAACTTTCATCAAGTGTCCCAAAAGGGCGAAAAACATTGATAATAACGATACCGCCATCATTCAAATGCTCGCGCATGCAAGCCAAACATCCGTTTATATCTTCAGCCCTGGTCAGCACCTGAAAAGCCCGAAATGGGGCGATTATCATGTCAAAGGTTCTCCAAAGGGAAAAGTCCGCCATATTTCCCTGCACAAGCGCCAGCTTTTTCTTCGTTCCGGCAGCTACATTGGTGAGCTTCGCTGATAAGACAGCAAGCATATCTTCTGAGAGATCGAGAGCGGTAATATCGTGCCCTGCCTCAGCAAGAGGAATAGCGATCCGGCCTGTTCCGCAGCCCAGCTCAAGGATTCCGCCCCCAAAACCACTAGCATATTCAAGATAAAAAGGGACGTCCGCCGTGACGAGATCCCGCTGATCCAAATCATAAAGGTGCGCCGAATTCCTATAAGCATTGACCTGATCCACCTGCGTTCCTCCTCTTTATGTTATCAATGTCTTCATCTCACCTATTCCGCAGGTCAAATTCGATCGGCAGCCCATGTCCGCGGGGCTGAGCTGTCTGCCGTTGACCATACTGGAAAGACCTGCATAACTCCAGCTTCGTAACCCATTTCGACGCTTTGCGGCCTCATTCCTCCTGTCTTGATAGTTTATCTACCATGGCCAGGCACACTATCTGCCTATGAAAGAGCATTTTCTATGTCTAAACCACAAATTAGTCCCGCTGAAAAGATTGCTGCTGTCCAAAAATGCCTGGATGGAGAAAAAAATCCGGTCTCAGATTGCTCTAAGACCGAACGCTTTTTGAGTGATCAGATGAGGCCGTCTTGAGCACGGATTTCCTGGCGCAGCTGCTCGAACTGGGACTCATCGACAATCGCCGCCAGTAAGATATCCTGGCCAGATGCGGCTGTTCCGCCCCCATCACTCATGCCGCTGGCTGAAGTATCGGCTGCCATTAAAGGGCCTGCATCCCCGCCACCACTGCCCAGGGTCAAATCCGCTAAGCTGCCGATCTGACCGGTAAGTGGATTCATGAGATGATCGGCAGTCCCTTCAGAGAACTTATGAATTCGATCAATCTGTACATCCGTTATTCCTAAGTCTTTGATACGGTTGGCGATAACTTCAGCTTGTTCCACCGTGTTGAAATACGCAAGGATATTTCTTTCCGCCATATTTCCAACCCCTTTTCTTAGATAATCTTTGTTGTTTTGCCCTTTGAAGAAGGTGATTTGAATTTAGAGTCGGTTATTTTCAGCTATTCTATTCTTCTCACTTCACTAACCATCTCTGGTTATCGCTGACTATCGCCAAGGTATCCTCGTTTAAAGACAACCTCACCATCGATCAGCACCCAGGTGGTTTGTGCCTGAACATCCAAGGGATGCCGGTCAAAGACCGCAATATCTGCGTCTTTACCCGCCTCCAGGGAACCTACCCTCTCCGAAATCCCCAGTATTTCAGCAGGATTCAGAGTTATGGCCTTAAGGGCCGTCTCTTCAGCCAGTCCCGCTTTGACCGCCAAGGCCGCGCACAAGGGCAGATAATGTACGGGAACAACCGGATGATCGGTCATCAAAGCTATTTTTACCCCGGCTTTATGCAGGATCGCCGGGGTGTCAAAGGTCAGTTCTTTCAGCTCCACTTTTCCCCTGGGGCCGATGAAGGGTCCTGCGATGGCGGAAAAGCCTTCTTCCGCCAGCTCATCAGCGATTAAATGCCCTTCTGTGCAGTGCTCCAAGGTCATTTTAAGTCCAAACTCTTTGGCAATGCGAATTGCCGTGAAAATATCATCGGCTCTGTGCACATGGGCTTTGACATTCAGCTCACCCCTCACCACCGGGATCAAGCTTTCCAGCTTCAGGTCAAACCCTGAACCCTTCTCTTTATTCTCCAGGTAATTTTTGGCTTTGAACAGATACTCTCTCCAGATCGCTGCGGTAGCCATTCTTGTCGAAGGGCTTTGTTGCTTGGCACTGTATCTTTTCTTCGGGTTTTCACCGAAAGCAACCTTCATGGCCGCCGTTTCCTGAAGAATCATCTTATCGATTCTTGTCCCTTTGGTTTTAATCGTAGCAAATTGCCCACCTATCACATTGGCACTGCCGGGACCGGTACAGATGCAGGTCACGCCATGTTCATAGGCTTCCACCAAAGCTCTGTCCCGCGGATTAATAGCATCGACCGCTCTAAGGTGGGGTGTCGCCGGATCAGTACCTTCATTGCCGTCCGCTCCCTCAAAATCCAGCCCGTCCTCCCACATACCTGCATGGCAGTGAGCGTCAATCATACCAGGTATGATAAAACCGCCTTCAGCATCAAGGGTTGGGCAATGTTCGGGAATGATCAAATCCTTGCCCACGGCCATGATTTTGCCCTTATCCACAAGCAGTTGGCCATTCTCAATCGGTTCACCTGTCATTGTAAGCAGCGTTCCATTTTTAATTAATAACATGTTGATCTCCTCCTGATTTTTAATAGCTATAGAAAAACCGCCCAAAGAAAAAAGTGCCCCTCTCCTGTAAAAGATGGGCACTTTTTCTGTCTGCAATTAATTCTATATTCTAAAGATCTAAAAAAGATATCCAAGGTCTGCCCCTTTGGATATCTCTGTTTATATTATAGCACATTTAAACAACAAAGTAACCTTTTAATGATTCTTACTTGCCGGTCTGATTTTCCAGTTTTATAATCGCTTTTAAATACGGGGCCATATGTGCCTGAAAGGCGGTTAACACCTGATCGAGCACCCCTGTGCGGCAAGCCTCAATGATCCTTTGATGTTCATCATGTTTTTCCATAACTGAGCCTAATGTTGATATATCCCTGTTCATTGCCGCCAGCAATTGGAAGTACTGGTTTTCTAAAATCTCCACCCGGCGCAGGCTTTCTGAGCGTTTCCAGAAAAATTCATGAAAAGCCAAATCACAGGTATTAAAAATATAATTTTTCTCCCTGACATCCATGGCCGTTTCCTTGTCTGCCCTGATCATCTCATGGTTCAGCTTCTCCAGATAATTCAATTCCTGTTCCTGTAAAAGGGATTTTTCAAAAATAAGGGTCAGCACCTGCATCTCCAGCGGAATTCTTATGGACAGGATTTCTTCAATGTCTTTATAACCTAAATTAAGCACCTGGCTGCCTTTCTTGGGCAAAAATATCAGGATTCCCCGCATATTCAACTCTCTCAAGGCCTCACGTATAGGTGCTCTGCTTATCCCCAGCTCATCTGATATATCTGTTTCAACCAGCCGATCCCCGCTCTTCAATTCCCCGGTGAGAATCTTATTCTTCACATAGGAGACCACGGTCTCACTTAAATTTGCTTTTGAATAGGTGATCATATGATTTAATCGATTATAAGCATTATTCCGATCATAAGCATTATTCAGCATGCGCCCACCTCTTGGTATTATACCTCCTGATCATTTCCTCAATTTTTTCAGGAGCTGCTTCCGCTTTTACCATTGCTTCGACTTTTTCACCATTTCTATAGATGGCCATAACTCCCAGAAAATCAACCAAAACAGTCTCTTTGAATTCTGATACTAATGCTTCAAACCCAGCCTTAGCCCTCTTCATACGGATCCTCATCCCTATCTTCTCACAGATTTCTATAAATTGTAGATTGTCTACAATTTTTTAATTTAATTATAGCACTAATAATCTCACTGGCAAGAAAATAGTTGCCATTTTTTTCTTCGATTTTCTACAAATATCGCCTTTAAACGATAAATTACCCCCACCTACCGTTGTATCCACACCATTAAAGCCATGAGCGTATTCCAGGTGCCATGGGCAATAATCGAAGGCCAGAGGCTGCCGGTCTTTTCGTAGAGCCAGGTTAAAACGACTCCCCCCACCAGTAAGGGAATAAAGCGCAGAACGTCAAAATGCAGCAAAGCGAAAAGCCCTGCCGTAAAAAGAATCCCTTTACTCCTACCATAGCCTTGACGAAAGGGTGGATAAAAAATTCCCCGAAAAAAAACCTCTTCCTTGATCGGAGCAATCATGCCGCCCAGGATAATAAGCAGCATCAGCTGCCAATCGTATTGAGCCCCCATGAGCACGAGGGTGAAGCTTTGGGGCGCAGGTGTTCCTAATTTGTTGGCCAGGAAATTCCCGATCAGCCCTACGACTACCAGGAGAAAAACTCCCATCATCAGCCCCAGTAGAATATAACGAACATGAGGTCTGACCAGACCTAACTCTCTGAGAGGACGGCGGATGAGCTTAAAAAAACATAAAATGATGATAAGGTAAAGCAGAGCCTCACCCATTCCCACGGTCAAAAAGCGAAAGAACCCCTCTAATTGATCTAAGTCCTTAGGAGTTCTCAGCCAACCGAGAAAGAATTCAATTCCATAGATAATGAGCAACAGAAAAAGCCCTTGCCAAACATTCCATACAGGATGACGGGGAGGGATTCTGTTATCCTCTTTATTCACCGTTTCTTTTTTATTTTTATCTTGAGTTTTATTTTTATCTTGAATTTTATCTTTATTTTTATTCTTATCTTTCTTATTGACTTTAGGCGCTTTTCGGTATGATTTATTGTCCATGGATAATTACTTCCCAACTTTCTCTATGTAAAGCCATTATGTCAGGCAAAGCTTATTTTATATTGTAAACGAAAGGGCTAAATGTGTCTACATGGCATGGCTGTTGAAGTTATGGCGTGCATACACAATTTCTCCCGGTTTTCTTGGCTTTATATAGAGCCATGTCAGCCTTATGCAGCAGCTCCTCCAGGGAGTTATCCACGGCAGGCAACGCCGTGGCTACACCGATGCTGGCTGTAACCACTCTGTCCACATCGGAGATTTCGGATGGGATACTCAGCTTGACGACGGCCCTGCGCAAGCGTTCACCCACCAGCATGGCGCCAATCCGATCCGTATCCGTAAGAACACAGGCGAACTCTTCCCCGCCCCATCTGGCTACCAAATCTGAAGAGCGCTTTACATTCGACTTTAAGGTTTGGGCAATTTTATAGAGGCATTTATCCCCCTCCAAGTGACCATAAAAATCGTTGTACTTTTTAAAACAATCCACATCGATCATCAATACAGATAAACTATTCCCATTACGCCTGGCCCGATTCCACTCCATGGTCACCGTTTCATTGAATTTCCGGCGATTGGCGATTTGCGTCAATTCATCGATATAGCTATTTTCTTTTTGCCGATCCCTGTATTTCTTTTGCTCCACATGGTTTCGGAGCCGGCCTTTGATGATGGGCAAGCTGAAGGGCTTCGTGATGTAATCCACCACCCCCAATTGCAGAGCATACTCCTCATTCTTTTCGTTTTTGAGAGCGCTAAGGAAAATTACCGGGATATCTCTCGTCTCCGGCATTTCCCGCAGACGAATGCATACTTCATAGCCATCCATCACCGGCATAATAATATCCAGCAGAATAATATCAGGTTGGCTTTTTCCCGTGGCCAGCTCTAAGGCCTCAATCCCGTTGTCGGCGGTCATCACGATGTAATCTTCTTTAAGAGCACTTTCTAAAAGCTTCAAGTTAAAAAGCTGATCATCCACGATTAACACTCTGGGTTTGGCAGCCTCTTCATCTTTTAGCTCACAGGATATATCGCTGGCGAAATCAGGCTTCTCGTTCCAGGCCGCCCCGCTGATCCCTGTATGAATCTCATCCAGGAATGGAGTTGAAGAAACTCTTTGTTCTTTTGACAAATCCTTGATGATAGCAAAAAGACAAGGCTCATTACGCCACTTCCCCTGCCAGATACGCGCTTTGGCGGGGATGGGGGTTCCCTCTTTTTTTTCCAGGGACAAAGGAAGACTCTCTTTCTGGCCTGCAAACAGCTCAGCTAAGATCTTTTCACCTTCAGCCATCTTACCGGCGGCAGTTATGGTCAAGATATTCATTTTCATTAACTCTTCATGAGAATAGCCCAGCTTCTTGAGCACGGCAGTATTTGTATATAATAATCTTCCTTCCCGATTGATCATGAGGATCATATCCTCAATCGTTTCCAGAAAATTTTTCATATCAAGGTCTTCCACACTACGCATCTCCTATCGAGCCCTCATGAACCAATAAAAACCTATCAAATCCCAGTAACTTGATAATTCGCTATATTTCAGGAATCACCTCTCGATTTCAAAGAACAACGATTAATTTTCCCGGTGAAGTTGGGATGGATGAAATTGGGGAAGCAAAAAGGAATGCCGCCAGCATTCCTAATCTGTCTTTATCCCCTTCATTATCCGATAGCCAGGTTATCCAGAAACTCATCATAGGTCAACCGAACATCGATCATCTCTTCCGGAGTGATCTGAATAATGCGGTTGGCAATGGTCTGGATAAATTGGTGATCATGGGAGGTAAAGATAATATTGCTTTTGTAATCCGTCAGTCCATTGTTCAGGGCGGTGATGGATTCCAGATCCAAGTGATTGGTGGGCTGGTCCAAAAGAAGCGCATTGGCCTGACTCAGCATCATTTTAGCCAGCATACACCTGACCCGCTCGCCGCCGGAAAGGACTTTAAGTGATTTCAGGGCTTCTTCCCCGGAAAAGAGCATCTTGCCCAGGAAACCACGGACATAGGTGTCGGTTTTATCCGCGGAAAACTGCCGCAGCCAATCCACCAGGCTCAAGTCCACATCCTGAAAATACTCTGTGTTATCCTTAGGGAAATAGGCTTTGGTAATGGTGACGCCCCATTTATAGCTGCCGCTGTCCGGCTCCATTTCCCCGGCCAATATCTGGAGCAGGGCGGTATAGGCCGCTTCATTGGTGCCTACCAAGGCAACTTTATCCCCTTTGGTCAGGATAAAGCTGACATTATCCAAAACCTTAACTCCATCGATAGTTTTGCTCAAACCTTCTACCGTCAGGATATCATTGCCCACTTCCCGCTCCGGTTTAAAGCCTACATAGGGATATTTGCGGTTGGAGGGTTCGATATCTTCGATATTCAGCTTATCCAGCATCTTTTTCCGGGAAGTGGCCTGTTTGGATTTGGAGGCATTGGCGCTGAAGCGGGCAATAAACTCCTTAAGCTGTTTGGCCTTTTCCTCTTTCTTTTTGTTAAGATCCCGGGTCATTTGCAGGGCTAACTGACTGGATTCATACCAAAAATCATAATTGCCCACATAAAGCTTGATCTTGCCAAAGTCCACATCTGCCATATGGGTACAAATCTTATTAAGAAAATGCCGGTCATGGGAAACGACGATGACCGTTCCCTCAAACTCAATCAAAAACTCCTCCAGCCAGCGGATGGATTGAATATCCAAGTGGTTGGTCGGCTCGTCCAAAACGAGGATGCCGGGATTGCCGAAAAGAGCCTGCGCCAGAAGCACCTTAATCTTTTCCACGCCGGACAGTTCAGACATAGCCTTGTCATGCAATTCTGTGCCGATGCCTAAGCCTTGTAAGAGGGTGGAGGCTTCGGACTCCGCTTCCCAGCCGTTCATCTCTCCGAATTCATGCTCCAGCTCCGCCGCCTTGATTCCGTCCTCATCTGTAAAATCAGCTTTCGCGTAGAGAACTTCCTTCTCCTTCATGATGGCATAAAGCCGCTGGTTGCCCATAATGACCGTATCTAAAACCGTATACTGATCATACTGGTAATGATCCTGCTTGAGCATCGATAACCGGACTCCCGGCGCGATGGTCACATCTCCGGAGTTGGGTTCAACTTCCCCTGAGAGAATTTTGAGGAAGGTGCTTTTCCCGGCACCGTTAGCGCCAATCACACCGTAACAATTGCCCGGAGTGAATTTCAAGGAGACATCTTCAAAGAGCTTCCGCCCGCCATATCTTAAGCTCACGTTATTAACACTAATCAATTTATGCCCGCCTTTATGATCTTTATTTTGTATTTGCATACATCATAAGAGTATAGCACAGATATGATCATAATGCATTAATCTTAAGCCTTCTTCTCCTCACCTCATGGGCATAGAGATCGATGGTTGTCCGGGGTTTCACCGCTTTCAGGTCGCCTTGATAGATGATCCGGCCTTCAGCATGGAGCAGGTTTTGGGGTCTCACCAGGTTTCTGGGTATCTGTAAATCCATAACACCGCTTTCCTTTAAGACATAGTACACAAATTCCGAACACATAAAGCGATCCTCACTGGACAAGGGCTTATTCCATATGCTATGCCAAAGGCCCCGATAATTATATTTATAACGATCACTATGGGCAATAAAATGATCCATCAGCTCTTTGACCTTGTAGTATTGCTGCCTGGTTATTGCCACTTCAATAATTGCACCCGGTAAATTCTCACAGAAGCCATACACCCCTTCATGGATATCTTCCCTTCTGAACCGTCCGATAAAAGGGTTATAAGGATTCCTTCTGCCGAAACTGTACATATGGTTCAGGTCACTGTCCAGAGAGAGGGCAGCATGGGTATAATCATCTTTTTTAAGGACGTGAATAAGCCTGGACAGGGCGGTATTGGTGCGAGTCAATACGATATATAAATAAAATGTTTGCATAATGAGTTCTTCCTCCATGAGTTTAAAATTAGAAGACATGCTCATTATGACAGATAGATTTTAAGAACTCCTAAATAAAGTCTTAAAAAATGATTAATTTTAATCATTGGCTCTTTCATCTTTTTTTAATGTTGTGATATGAAAAGTAAAGTAATAGTATTTAAAGATAAACATGCCGGCGATCAGGACTCTGGCCAAACTATTATTTGTGAAAATAAAAGCGAGGAGAAGCATAGCTGACGCAAAGGCCAGTATGCTTGCTTTCGTTTTAAAGGTCATGGAGCGGGTGCTGACAAAACTCTCCAGATGATTTTTATACAGCTCTGTTGCTAAAAACCAAGTATTGAATTTCTCTGAACCCCTGGCAAAGAAAAAGGCTGCGGCCAGGAGAAAGGGTGTCGTTGGCAGCAGAGGCAAAAGAACACCGACAGCACCCAGTCCGAAACACAGCAATCCCAAGCCTATACACACATATTTTTTGATCATCTTCATCACTCCCGCTCTTTAAAACTAAGCACAAAGGAGACATCCCTTAACTGGTATGAGGAATGATGCCGGCATCATTCCTCACAAAAATTAATTCATCCTTCTGTTCCTTCATCAGCCAAGCACTTGACGGAAATTTGGGGGGCAGCCATAAGTTAGCTTCAGCTAACTTGTAAGATCACAATATACTATGAGTGATCTTTTGTCAATGTTTTTTTCACATCCTAGTTCACCTTATCATACTGAGGCGCATAGAGAATCTTTCCCTCATTATCCATAATAATGACCTCACCCATCCACATCCATTCATCGCCGCGAACAGGTTCAGCATGTTCATCCAAGGTGAATTTATCTAAAATCACCTTATGAATCAAGCCAAAGCTATCTGTTGCCAGGGCTGCCAGGGTTAATGTCTGACCTGCGGAAAGGGTAATTTTTTCGTCAATCTCAGTCCCCAGACCGCCGGAATTCAAAGCCTTTTCAGAAACAATCCTGCCATCTACATCCACCACAAAGCGTGCTTTCTCTATGGTATCATTCTGTACCGGCGTTACCTCCATACTCAAGTTCCCTTTGCGGCTATACTCACCGGATAGTTCAGCAGATGACCTTCTATAGATCGTTCCACTTTCACCTTCAAATCTTGCCTGGACAGCCGGCAGTACCCTGGCGCGCAGGTCCTCCCATACCTCCAATTTCTCGGTTCTCTCCGTACCGTCATCTGCTATGACCACCTTAGCATCAATGGTATCAAAAATATTTACCGGGAGAGTAGCGGAAAAGCTGGTTCCGCTTCTAGTCATTTCCGTACTTTGACCTGATACATATACGGTGGCAAGGGTATCCGCCTTTGTTTCCTTAGGTGAGATGTTAAAGGTTACGGGGACCGTGAGATTGTCTCGATCAAAAGTGCCCAATGCATAATCATAGCTATCGATGATGCTTGCCTGACGTTTCAGCATCGAATCGATATTGGCGTAAATACTGTTGATTTGGCTTGACTGGGCAGCCGTCATATTCACAAGTTGATTCTGTGTATTTTGGAGATCATTCTGTAAATCTCCAATCCGGACCAGGGTTACCACCTGCAAAAGTACGAGTATGGAAATTATAATCGGGACTATGTTTCTTTTCATCACTTACCTCCGTTGTTAAGCTTGTAAACTTTGCCTCTCTTTAATTCGACTCACCTTAGCGTCTCTCCTTCTCATTCAATACTATTCAGAAAAAGGGCCGAAAGCTGATTCTCCAGGATTTTGGGTCTGTGCAGTGCGGCTACGCAATCCGCTTCGCGTTTTTCATCCTCTGCTGGTGCCGCCTAAAAGAATAGCAAAAGGCCTGCCGCCCCACGTTTGCAAACGTCCTGGCGACAGACCCTTCAGTTCCATCTAAGACAACCGGTTTTTGAAATCTTCATAGCCGAATCGGCGAATCAGCTTAAAGCCTTCTTCTTCATTGTAAAGCATAATATTGGGTAGGTTTACCCCGTTGAACATATTATTCTTGACCATGGTGTAATGAGCCATATCGCAGAAGATAAGCTTGTCCCCCGGCTTTAAAGGTTCGGCAAAGGAATAGTCGCCGATCACATCCCCGGCCAGACAGGTATTGCCCCCCAACCGATAGGTGTAGGGATGTTCCCCCGGCTCCCCTCCATTGATAAGCGCCGGCCGATAGGGCATCTCCAGGACATCGGGCATATGGCAGGCCGCCGAAGCGTCAAGCAGGGCGATCTTCATCCCATTATCCACGATATCCAGCACCTTGGTGACCAGGAACCCTGTATTTAAGGCGATGGCCTCTCCGGGCTCCAGATAGATCTCCACCCCGTATTTTTCCCGCAAATGAAGGATGCAGCGGACCAGGGTCTCAAGATCATAATCAGGGCGGGTAATATGATGACCGCCGCCCAGATTCAGCCATTTCATCTTCTGGAGGTGTTCACCGAATTTCTCTTCCACCACTTTAAGGGTGCGTTCCAAGGTATCCGAGTTCTGTTCACATAGGGTATGGAAATGCAGCCCATCGATTCCCTCAAGCTCTTCAGGCCTGAAATTGGCCAGGGTCGCTCCCAGCCGGGAATTCTGATAGCAGGGGTTATAGATGTCCGTGGCAATCTCCGAATACTCAGGATTAACGCGAATTCCGCATTCAATGTGGTGGCCAGGATAGTTTTTCACCTTAGCTTTGAATTTGCGCCACTGATCAAAGGAGTTAAACACCATATGATCGCAATACCCCAGCAGCTCGTCAAACTCCTCTTCGATATAGGCCGGTGAGTAGACATGAACTTCCTTGCCCATCTCTGCAAAGCCAAGTCGCGCCTCAAACAAGGAGCTGGCGGCGATACCCTTCAGGTAGCGGCCCACCAAAGGAAACACAGCATGCATGGAGAATCCTTTCAAGGCCAGCAGGATCTTGCACCCTGTCCGCTCTTGAACGGATTGCAAAATCTCCAGATTTCTCCTGAGCAGGTTTTCATCCACCACATAACTAGGGGTGGGCAGTTCTTTTATATTCATGTCTTTATTCCTCGTCTAATAATGTGGGGGCGAAATTCTCCCGCCAAGGCAATCCGTACTTATTCAGGTCTGCCATAAAGGGATCGGGATCAAATTCTTCAATATTATAGACACCGGGTTTTTGCCATTTTCCTTCCATAATCAACTTAGCGCCGATCATGGCCGGTACCCCGGTGGTATAGGAAATAGCCTGAGAACCCACTTCAGCATAGCATTCCTGATGATCACAGATATTGTAGACATAATAGGTGCGGGGCTGACCATCTTTAACGCCTTGGATAATGCAGCCGATATTGGTTTTGCCCTTGGTTCGCGGTCCCAGGGAGGCCGGATCAGGCAGAACAGCCTTGAGGAAGTGGAGGGGAATGATCTGCTGACCCTCAAATTCAATAGGCTCGATGGAGGTCATGCCCACATTTTCCAGGACCTTTAAATGGTTGAGATAATTATCAGAGAAGGTCATCCAGAAGCGGATCTGTTTGATTCCCTTAATATTCTGTGCTAAAGATTCCAGCTCTTCATGATAGAGCAGGTAGATATTCTTGGGCCCAATCTCCTCAAGATCATAGACCTTCTTCACGGACAGGGGATCGGTTTCAATCCACTCTCCCTCTTTATAGTAACGACCCTTGGCGGTGATTTCCCGAATATTGATCTCCGGGTTGAAATTAGTGGCGAAAGGATAGCCATGATCCCCGCCATTGGCATCGACAATATCGATGGTATGAATTTCATCAAAATAGTGCTTTTGGGCATAGGCGCAGAAAACACCGGTTACTCCGGGATCGAAGCCGCTGCCCAATAAAGCCGTTAACCCGGCTTGGGCAAATTTTTCCCGGTAGGCCCATTGCCATTTGTATTCAAACTTCGGCACATCGGGGGGTTCATAGTTGGCAGTGTCCACATAATGAACGCCGGTGGCCAGGCAGGCATCCATAATGGTCAGGTCCTGATAAGGAAGGGCCACGTTGATCACCAGCTCCGGTTGAAACTCCTTAATGAGCTGGATGACTTCTTCTGTATGATCGGCATCAACCTGAGCGACCCTGACTTTAGTCCGGCTGCCGGTTAATTTATCTCGTATATCCTCGCATTTTTTCAGCGTCCGGCTCGCAATGCAAATTTCCTCAAACACCTCAGGAACTTGACAGCATTTGTGGGCGACCACATTGGCCACACCGCCGGCCCCAATAATCAAGGCTTTTCCCATGTTAAGACCTCCCATTTCAAATAAATTCACAAAGATGATTATAAAGAATGTCGAAGAGTTTATCAACAAGAATTATCCGGGGCTTTTATCCATCTGATACTTCCCCTCATAGGCCAAATGCTCTTTAAATAGCCTTTTGCGGAACACAAACATCAGGATGCCCACGGTAATCAGGATTAAGGATAAGGCTTGGGATACCCGCAACCCCGGAATCAGATATAAACTGTCCGTGCGCAGCCCTTCAATCCAAAACCTGCCCAACCCATACCCCATAAAATAGGTGGCCAACAGCTGCCCGGTGAATTGAGTTCTCTTGCGAAAAAAGATAAGGAGGGCAAAAACAGCCAGATTCCACATGCTTTCATAGAAAAAAGTGGCTTGGTGCCATTCCCCTAACCGGTCGATCAACACAGCATAGGGAAAAAACTGCAGGTTTGGATTGGTGACCAGGTTGCCGAAAGCCTCCTGGTTTATAAAATTCCCCCAACGGCCAATGGCTTGCCCTAAGATTAAACTGGGGATGACCATATCGGCCAACCTGAGGAAAGGAAAGCCATTTCTTTTGGCAAAGATCAAAGCCCCGATAGCACCGCCGATCACACCGCCGTAAATGGCCAATCCGCCTTCGCGGATGGCAAAGATGCGCATGGGATCATCGGCGTAGTTGGCCCATTCGAAGATGACATAATAAGCCCTGGCCCCGATAATCGCCAGGGGCAGAACGATGATTAAAAAATCGAAAATCATATCCCCTTTTAATCCCTGCCGCTCTGCTTCCCGGCTGGCTAGCCATACTCCCAGGATGATGCCGAAGGCAATAATTGCCCCATACCAGGCAATGTTCAATCCTTCAATACCAAAGAGATTTTGAACTAAAAAACGATCGGTCATGTGGTGCTCACCTTTCTATGCTTCTTTAAAGTCCCTCTCAAAGTGTACCACAACACTATTTTTCACACAAACAGTTGTTCACAGGTTTTGTCCGGCAATAAAATCCCTCACTACTCTGGCAAACTCCTCGGGGCGCTCTTTCTGGGGCCAATGTCGGCAGCCTTCCATAATATGCAGTTGGCAATTGGGAATTAGCTTGCTGGCCACCAGGGCGTCTTTGAGGGGCACCGCCTTATCCTTGCTGCCATGGATCAGAAGGGTTGGCAAGGCTATTTCCCCGAGGCGGCTATACAAATCCGTGTTCAAACCGGTCCTGGTGATTTCGCTTCTTTGAAAAGAAATGAAAGGTTTCCCGGCCTCAGGCTCCAGCATCGCATTCCGGACCTCTTCCACCAAAGCTTCGGTGACCTTTGACTTATCTCCGAATAAGTTGTAGGCCAGGGACCAACGAACAATAGCGGGGTACTTGCCGGTCCATTGGTATAAATTGTCGTTTAATTTGGAGCGGGTGTACCAATGGGTTAAACGGTGATAGGGAAGCTTGGGAAACACCCCCCAGGCGTCGACAGGTATCAATAAGCGGATCAGCCCGGGATAGTTAAGGGCCATATTCAAACTAATGCCACCGCCCAGGGAAAGCCCCACCAGCACCACCGGCGGGCATTGAAATGCTTCGATAATTCCTTTCACTGTTTCAGTGTAGAACTCAAGGGTGTATTTACCGTCAATGGAATCGCTGCCGCCATAACCGGGCAAATCGGGAGCAATCACTCGATAGCTTTCTCCCAGGAGCCTCATAACCTCAGCCCAGGACATCATGGCTGAATCCACTCCGGCACCATGTAACAGGACAATCGTTGCCGCGCCATTTCCAGCATCAAAGCATTGTATGTTTACACCCTGCACAGTGATCATCCTCTTATTAATAGCAACAACCATTATGCTCAACCTCCTCCCTTTTATTCTCTCTTAATCACTCCCCTTTTATTAAAGAAAGCCCGGCTGTAGCTGAGCCTCTGGCGAAAGCGGCTGCCTAGCTGCCCTTATATTTAGAAAGTATAGTGCGCAAGTTTTTACTTTTTGATAGTGAGAAAATCCCCTGCCGGTTTAATCTCTGCAGGGGATTTTGCTGCTTATTCTACATCTGCATTAACACATCACTCATAACGCAAAGCTTCAACCGGACTCATCTTAGCCGCTTTGCGGGCCGGGTAAAGTCCGAAGAAAAGCCCAATCGTGGTGGAAAAGCCAAAAGCAATCACAATCGTGAGGGGGGAGATGGCCGGCGGAATCTTCGCCAAGCCCGCGGCCAGGACACCGCCGCCGATGCCAAGCATAGCGCCGATGGCCCCGCCTATGGAACAGATGACCACTGCCTCAATGAGGAATTGAATCATAATATCCTTATATCTGGCCCCTAAAGCCTTGCGGATGCCGATTTCCCTTGTCCGCTCAGTCACTGAGACCAGCATGATATTCATAACTCCGATCCCCCCCACCAAAAGGGAAATCGCAGCGACGGAACCGATCACCAGCTGTAAAATAGTCATTACAGTATCAATCTGTTCTACATCCTGCTGTAGGCTATAGGCCTGATACCGATCCTCCGTATGATGACGGCTGTTCAGAATCTTTTTAGCCTGGTTCATAGCGCTGTCGGTCTTATCCTTGCTCACGGCGCTGCCTTCCACATAAGAAAGGTAATCAAGCTTGATCATTGTCTGCAAAGCAGAATAAGGAATATACAGGGATGAGCGTTGATTCGGCCCTCCCATCAGCAAGCTCTCATCCCGCTGGGTTATACCGATGACCGTAAAAGAGGTGCCAAAGATCGTGATTTGCTTTTTCAGAGCTTCTCCCCGGCCGAACAGGTCTTCAGCCAGCTTGCTGTCGATGACCGCTACCCGTCGGCTGCCCTTTTCATCCTCTTCAGAGAGGAACCGGCCTTTTTCCAGCTGAATATTTCTTATATGCTTGTAATCAGGCCAAACCCCATAAGCATAGACCTGTTTGCTTTTTCTTTCATACTGGGCAGAAAAAGACATGGAACTGGCCGGTGAAATGTACTGGATGTCGGTGGCAACATTGCGGATGACTTCCAAATCCTGAACGGTCATCATATCCGCTTCGGTAAGAGCGAATTGCTCATCACTGCGGAGATAGACACCAAATAAATTGGTGCCCATCTTCTCCAGAGAAGACATAATAGCCGCCTGACCCACCTGCCCGATGGCCACTACGGTAATGACAGCCGCTACCCCGATAATAATACCGAGCATGGTCAGGGCCGAGCGCATTTTGTTGGCTCTGATCCCTTCGAAAGCGACCTGAATGCATTCTTTTAAATTCATACCGGGTCCTCCTCAGCAGGGAGCCCTGCCAGAATATCTCTGGCCTGAACCGGCTCTTGCACCCCTTCATCTTCCCTGAGCAAGCCATCCCGGAATTTAAGGATTCTCTGGGTGTGCCGGGCGATTTCCGGTTCGTGGGTGACCAGGACGATGGTAGCGCCTTGCTGATGAAGCTCCTGAAAGATCGCCATCACTTCTTCACCCGAACGGGTGTCGAGATTGCCGGTAGGTTCATCGGCCATAATAATAGCCGGATTATTGACCAACGCCCGGGCAATGGCTACCCGTTGTCGCTGTCCCCCCGATATTTCTGTGGGGCGATGAGCCGCCCAGTTCAGCAGCCCCACTTTTTCCAGGGCTTTAAGAGCCTTTTCTTTTCTTTCCTTTTCCGCAATTCCCGCATAAATCATCGGCAGCTCGACATTGCGCAAGCAGGATATTCTCGGCAAGAGATTAAAGGTCTGAAAGACAAAACCGATTTTAAGGTTGCGGACCTTGGCCAGATCATGCTCCTCCATATGGGAAACATCCAGTCCATCCAGGATATACTGCCCGGCGGTGGGCGTGTCCAGACACCCTAAAATATTCATCAATGTGGATTTCCCTGAACCCGAGGGGCCCATAATCGCCACAAAACTGCCGGCCGCGATATGGAAGGTAACCCCTTTCAAGGCCGTAACGGCAATTTTCTCCGTATGGTAGACCTTAACTAAGTCAGTTGCTTTGAGCATTAACGATCACCTGCACTCCGTCCTTGATTTGCCCATCGGGGTTCAGAATGACCTTTTCTCCCACTTGAAGACCCGCGACAATTTCCATGAACAGCTCATTGCTTAAGCCTGTCTGCACTTCTTTTTCCGTCACTATCCCATCCTGCCCCACGACATAGGCCAGTTTCTGACCTTCACCGTCAATGACTGCTTCCAAAGGAACTAACAAAGCTTGCTCTTTTTTCTGCAGGATGACTTTAAGATTAACATTAAAGCCGGGTTTTAAGGGGGATTCTCCTTCAGTAGCCGGCACATTGATCCTGATTTTTACTTGGGTTTGCTCACCTTGAGAGGTTGACACCACCTCGGCTGTAGGAGCAATGGCTTCAATACTGCCGAGCAGGGGTTCCTTAAGCAAGGCGCTGTTGGTTATTTCCACCTGATCTCCTACCTTAAGCAGGGCGGCGTCCACCTCATTGATACCGGTTTCAATCAAAAGCTGAGCCGGATTACCGATTTGTGCCAGGAGGGTTCCATTCTCCACTTCCTGACCGGCCTTGACCGCCAAATTCAGGACGGTCCCATCGTAAGGGCTATGTATCGTGGCTTTCTGCAATTTTTCCTGGGCTTTCCCGTAGAGCACTTCGGCTTGCTCCAGCTGAGCTTTAAGCAAAGGCAAATTAGCCTCTTGTTCCACCACTAATTTTTCTTGGGTCTCAGTCACCTTTTGCTCGGCCTGCTCCAACTCCTTAAGGCTGGCTGCACCGCTTTCCATAAGAACTTTTGTATTGTTATAATCCTTTTGGGCCGTGTCATAGGCTTGTTGAAAAAGTCTGATGTTTGATTCACTGTTGATTATTTTGGCCCGGAGTTCCCTGCCTTCCAGATCCTTTTGCGAGGCTTCCACACTCAAGCTGCTGGTATCCATCACCAGGATAATCTGGCCTTTGCTTACTTTATCTCCAAGCTTGACCGGAATCTCCTGAACCCTGGTCTCGGTTTCCGCCTTAAATTCAGTCAGATCTTTAACTTCTAATTTACCGCTGGCAAAAACATTTTGTTCAAAGTCGCCTTGAACCACTTCCGCCGCACTTACAGGGATCAAGCCGGCTTGCCGGCTCAAAACCTGGAAAGCAATCAGCACCCCGGCGAGCAAAATAAAGACGGCGATTAGTTTCTTGCGGTGTCTCCGCAAAAACGAACCGCTTCCGCCCTTGGACTTGGCAGCTTTAGGATCTGAATGAACATTGTTTGAAATACTGGTATCTGGTTGCATAATCTCCTCCTGATAATCATAAAATTTTCCTTTGCATAAATTACCAAGATATCAATAGGTTCATTATAACAGTAATTTCCCAGCAAACTTATAAAGAAACTATTAATTTTTCCATAAAAAATTATGATTTTCCTGATTATCTTCTAAGAATTTTGCCTTTTTTAAAAATGATTTTGATGCCAAGAGTATTTATCTTTGCATAGACTTTTAGTAAAATAGATAAGTATCTTTAATTGTATCTTCAATCCTAATTATAAGAATGAGCTGGGAGAAAAACATGGATATTATTATCAAAGAAAATTATGAACATATGAGTCTATATGCTGCAGACATCATTGCCGGTTATGTTCGGTCCAAGCCGGATTGTGTGCTGGGACTGGCGACGGGAAGCACTCCCATCGGCACTTATCGGGAGTTGATCAGAAAACATAAGGAAGAAGGCCTTGACTTTTCCCAAGTCAAAACCTTCAATCTGGATGAATACCTGGGAGCCGGAATGGATTTGGCAAAGCCTTATCCACTGGATCAAAGCTATGCCCGCTTCATGCACGAAGAGCTGTTAAAACATATTAATATCAAAAAAGAAAATATCCACATACCTGATGGCTTAAGCAAAGAACCAAAAAAGTTCTGCCAGTGGTATGAGGACGAAATCAAAAAAGCCGGGGGTATCGATCTGCAGCTTTTAGGACTTGGCGGAGACGGCCATTGGGGTTTCAATGAACCCGGTTCATCTCTCGGTTCCAGAACCCGGGTCGTGGTCTTGACACAGCAGACCCTGGATGATAACTATGAAGCCTTCTACAAAAAAGCCGGCATCGAGCGCAGCCGGATGCCTCATTTTGCCATCACCATGGGCATCGGAACCATCCTGGAAGCCAGAAATATTTTAATGATCGTCAACGGCGCTAAAAAAGCCGGCATGGTCGCCCAATGCCTAGAAGGTCCCGTGACCTCTCAGGTTACCGCATCGGCTATCCAGCTGCACAGCGGCGAAATCACCGTGGTGCTTGATGAAGGAGCAGCTTCCCAGTTAGCAAACTCTGCTCATTACAGACATACCGAAAATATTAAATGTATGTATGGGCTGTGAAAGCGTTAAGTTTTAAAAGAACTCTTCCCTTTCATCGGTGGTATAAAAAAGCTGTCTCATTTCTTGATCGTTGATTGAATCTCTACAAGCCAGGAGCCGTTTCCTGGCCTCTTCTCTTTCCTGAGAGGCTCTAGCTTTTAGATCCTCTAATACCTCAGGTATCCCGCCTTCGGCCAGCCTTTTTTTGACCTCGGCAAACAAGGCCTGGCTCCCGCACAAGAATTGCCCTTCCTCCAGAACCTTGGCCGCCACCATGGATTCAAATCCGACAAAGGCCAACTGTCTCTCCACTGTGGCAAGATCCTTGATCACATAATCGATTTCCTCTTTATAATCGGGATGTTTAAGCAAATAGAATTTCCATTCATAGATAGTAGAATCCAGCTCTTTGATCATCTCTTCAGACAAGCCTTGATGAATAATCACAATATCGAGATCAGAGCCATTGACCAATTTACCTGTGGAAAATTCAGGCCTTGGTTCAAGATGTGCCATATCATAGGCCACATCGCCTGCTATAATAAAGCAGGTTTTTTCTTGAATACCTTGCGGATCCGGCTGAGCTGCTATGATCTTTTCCATAATATCCTTCGCCAGCGCCAATTTATTTTTACTGATCCTGATGATGGATTGATAGAGCTCTTCCGCCTTGATCCGAGCTTCCTCAGACTGTTCCTGCAAACTAAGCACCGTGTAATTGTAAAATTCTCTGATGATCGAAGGAGAAAGCCGGGCAAAGCCTTCCACATGTTTGTCCAGCCTGAGATACTTGGTGCCAATGGTTGTCGTAACAATATCAGCACATTGATTGCACTCCTCCCAAAGATCAAAAAGATTCAGGGCGGTTTTTTCATGGATTTCTTTACCTGTCAGGGGTCCATGAACTTCAAGCAAATGAATAAGCTTCTTCATACGCAAAATCCTTTCAATGATAATGCAAGGCCTTCCCACTGGGTTTTTCAATGTCATTCCTATACACAGTCCATAAATTTCCTGATTATTTGTCCTGAAATCGGGTAAATTAGAATCAGTGATTCAGCCTCAAAAAACCTAAACTACTAAACATCTTGGGAGGTAATCAATCATGGCAAAGTACAATTTACCTGTAGACAAAAACACGGTGGCAACCCAATTTAACGTCACTTTGGGTCCGGATGCCACTTCCCGTCAAAACGGTTCCGTCGGTGGAGAAATGGTTCGCCGTACATTTGAAAGCTTTGGCAAACGATAAATAATTGCCGCTAAAGGCCAGCAAACGCTGGCCTTTAGTATGTTTACGATTAAGTTAAATCTTTTATTCCACTTCCTCCGCCCTGAAGCGGGTGATTTCCCCGATCAAAGCGTAGGGCATGGGTTCGGACAGCGGAAATTGGATCGCGCCCTTGGAAGTTTTATAGCCTCTCAGCTGATCAGCAAAGACACGGACTCCGCTCTCACCCGGATAAAATCCGATATGATGCTTCGCCACAGCAAAATGGACAAGATTCTCTTTCTGCCAGAAGGTCGGCATCTGCCAGCTTATCTTCTCTGCTGCTTCCGGAGCGGCCTTGCGGATGGTCTGCCGGATTTGTTCCAGTATGGTCTGCAGCTCAGGAGGAAAGAGGGCGATATATTCGTCAATGGTTGTATAGACGGGTTTTTCCGAAGGGGTCTTAGACAGGCGGTTGGATTTGGTAAGATGGTAAGCCTCGGCAATGCCCTCCACCAAGGCCGGAAACTGACCATTGTCCGCAACCTGAAAATAATGAGCCACCCGGTTTTTCGATGTCTGCACTACTTTATCCGGCTGCCATTCATCATGGCGGACAGGGGCAGCAAAAGCGACCACCAGGCAAGCCTTTTTGGCACTCACTTCGGCAAAGGCCGAGCTATGCCGCCAGAGTACGGCACTTGCGGTCTCATGTTCTTCAAATGGTCCTAATTTTTCCACAGCCATGCTGCGAAGCTCTTCATACAGCGGCTGCCACTTGGCGCGGACACCGGAAAAAACCTCATTCACCGCTTGATCATCTCCCCTATTTCAGTTTAACCCTTTCCAGCCTAGCATAACACTCGTCTATCTTCTGAGCAACCCGCGATAAATATCCCTGTTTTTTAAGTCCTGTTTTTTTAAGCATAAATTATTACCCTATTATGCTTGACAATTCTCCCTTGCTTTACTACAATAAATCCTAATTTAACATCTCCAACCAAGACTTGCAGAGCTTTCTGCATTTTGGAGTAGCAAAACAAAAGCTGTGATAAGAACAAGTAATAACCTGTACCGCAAACAGAAAGTTGCCGGATGATGAGAGGCGCTTGGCAGGCTGGTTATGAATACCTCTTTGAGCTTCACACCGAACCATCTTTCAGTAGGCTGTGACGGTTTCCTGCACACGTTATAGTGCTAGAGTATACCCATATTCATGGCGTACTCGAAAAGGCGGGCAATGCGAATTGTTCGTAAAGGTAAGGTGGTAACACGGGAGCATACTCTCGTCCTTCTGGCAATGAAGGACGGGAGTTTTTTATTTCACTTTGGGCCGCTCTGCCTCAATGGGGCAGCAAAGAACTATTTTAATCAAGGAGGAGTCACCTATGCAAACAATAGCAGAACAATTTCAGATCATTACCAAAGGAGTCAGTATGCTGGTCAATGATGAAGAGCTGAAAAACAAACTGGCAGAATCCCATAAAAACCGCCGCCCTCTGGTCATCAAACTGGGGCTCGACCCCAGCGCACCGGATATTCATCTGGGGCATGCCGTAGTGCTGCGCAAAATTAAGCAGATGCAGGATCTGGGTCACGAAGCTGTGATCGTGATCGGCGATTTTACCGGCAAGATCGGTGATCCATCCGGCAAAGCCAAGGGCCGCACAGCCCTCTCCGATGAACAAGTCAAGGAAAATGCCCGCACCTATTTCGAGCAGATCTTCAAGGTGCTGGATAAGGAAAAAACCACGGTCCGCTATAATAGTGAATGGCTCAGCAAACTGAATTTCGAGGATGTTCTCAAGCTTGCCGCCACCACTACGGTGGCCCGGATGCTGGAACGGGACGATTTCCAAAAGCGGTTCAGCGGCAATGTCCCCATCGGCATCCATGAGTTCTTCTACCCTTTAATGCAGGCCTATGATTCGGTCGCCCTGAAAGCAGATATAGAGCTGGGCGGCACCGACCAGACCTTTAACATCCTCATGGGCAGGACGTTGCAAAAGGCCATGGGCCAGCCCCAACAGATCGCTATGTTTATGCCTCTTTTAGAAGGGCTGGACGGCATGGAAAAAATGAGCAAGAGCCTGGGGAACTACATCGGAGTCTATGAGCCCGCCCCGGTGATGTTTAAAAAGGTCATGGAAGTCCCCGATCCGTTGATTCTGAAATACTTTGAACTGGCCACTGATGAACACCCGGACCGCATCGAAGCCTTCCGGCTGGAGCTGGCCCAGGGTAAAAATCCCCGGGATGTCAAATATGCTTTGGCCGAGATCATCACCCGGCTGTATCACACAGAACAGGATGTCATGACTGCCAAAGCATATTATGAGGCCGCCTTCAGCAAAAAGACCATCCCCGCTCAGATCCCCGTGCTGCCCATCAAGGCGCAAAGCCGGCTGATTGAGCTTGTTCCTCTGCTCGTCCAAAGTGGCTTTACCGCCAGCAATGGGGAATTCAGACGTCTGGTTCAACAAGGGGGCGTCCAGCTCAATCAGCAGAAAATCAGTGATCTGGATCGGGTCTTAGCCGATGGAGATGTCTTGAAAATCGGTAAAAAATGTTTTGTTAAAATTGTGAATGAAGGTCTCGGTAATCCGGCATCTCACAAGTAACCTCCAGATTCATGCCCTCCAGGACCCTGGCCACCTGTTTGCGCTTATCGACCACATAGGCTCCTTCCCCGATGGCATAGACATCAACATCCGGAGTCGCCGGGGGTTCCTTTCTGGTGATGGATACGCCGAGCAGTTGGTTGCCCCCTCCTGCCATATACCATAGGGGTATATCATCATTGCTGTTGCCTGCCGCCAAACTGATCTCCAGATTGGGCAGAATCAGGCGGGCCATCGCCGTGATCAGAGCAGTATCCCAGGGTGAGCAGCGGGACCTGTCCTTATAAAGAGTTCCCGGAAAAGGCATAAAACGGGACAAACGCAGCTGATAGAGTTTTTTAAACTGTTGCAAATAGAATAAATGCTCAATTCTCTCCTGATCGGTTTCACCCAGTCCCAGAAGCATCATGGAACGGCTGGGCATATCCGCCTCTTCACAATAGTGCAGCAATTCACGGCGCCGTTCCAGACTATCACCGGGCTTGGCCGCGGCAAAGATCGCCGGCGTGTTGCACTCCAGGGAGCTGGTAACGCTGTCGATGCCCAGTTTCTTTAACTCCAGGACGGTTTCTTTCCGAAAAGACGGCCCCAGATTGATTTCCAGCTTTAAGCCTGAACGGGTTTTAATGGTTTGCACAAGCTCCAGGAGCTGTTCGTCATACCCTTCATCCAGATCCGTTCCGCCGCTGATATGGAACTGCTGAATCCCCAAACTTTCAATGAGTTCCAGACCTGTCAGCAAAACATCGGTGGGAAACAGCTTTTCTGTATAATAAGTGCAATAGGAACAACGGGGCTTGACCAGGCAAGGGAAAATACCGCCTGAGCCTGAAGACCACCATAAGCGTTTACCAAAAACTTTGTCTCTGACTTCTGCCGCCTGGGCAAATAAATCATAGGCTTTATCCGGATTCCGGGCACTTTGCAAAATGAGCAAAGCCTGCTCACTGGTTAAATTCGGATACATGTCACTCCCTCTTTTCCATAGGATTATCCCGCTGTATTTAATTGTAGCTCTGCGTAAACGTATAGCGTAAACGCAGAGCTACTGGGTTGCAACGGCTTATCAGCCGGCCATCAGTATTATTTGCCCATAATCTCCTTGAGCTGGTCAGCATTGAAATCATATTTGAAGAAGTGGCTGTAGAAGTAGGAGATATCTTCTGCCAGCTGGCTGTCCGTTACGATCTCGGGATAGAGTTTGTTCATAGCCCACATAATGGTCAGGGGCTGTTCGGTGGTGCGGTTGCCCCAGACATGAGCAATGCGGGGTACGATATAGATGGCGCCGTTCTTGACAGCGGTAATCTCACCCAAACGGGCGTCCGCCAGGACTTCTTTCTTCTCGGCATCGCTGGCTACGAACATCACATCCGGATTCCACTTCAGCAAGTCCTCCAGAGTATAGGTCAGGGATTCTTTATTTGCTTTCGTCATAGCCTCGCTGGTCACGCTGATGCCGCCGGCTTTATCAATCCACCACTCAGCGATCACATGAGGTTGGGAGAATTTGCTCACATTGCCATAAACCACGGTTTTCTTATCGGCATCCTTAATATCTTTGGTCAGGTCTGCCGTTTTGGCCAACATATCATCGAAGTATTTCAGATAATCGGCGGCAACTTCCTGCTGGTTGAGCACTTCGCCCAGGAGAGTGATGCATTCTTTGACATCTTCGGTCTTCGTCCAGGAAAGCTGAACCACATTCAGTCCTTGCTTTTCCAGCTGTTCGGTCAGGTCGGCACTCATGGTCAGGCAAACATCCGGTTTAGCGGCCAGGATATTTTCCATCAGCAGCTCGCTGTCTGCACCCTGGAAAGGTTTCAGATTTTTGATATGAGGTGTGAATTGGTACTGATATTTTTCCCAGTTAGGGCTTTTGACAAAGGATGGTGATCCTTCGTTGGCGAGTCTTTCCCCTGCGCTCAGGGTTTCCACAAAGGCGTTAAGAACGCCGATAGAGCCGAAGGTTCCTACAGTTTTAACTTCCGCAGGCAGAGTCACTGTGCGTCCTGCCATATCGGTGACTGTGCGTTCAGTTGGAGTGCTGACCTCTGGTGCAGCCGGTGGATTGGCAGGGGCCTGGCTGGTCTGTCCGCAGCCGGCCAGGCTCACAGCAAGCAGAGCCGCCATAAGCAGGGCAAGAATTTTTCTTTTCAGTTTCATGATACCTCTCCTTTTGTTTTGTTTTTTAATTATTCATAACCGGGATACACACTTTCATAGCGGTATCCATAGCATCCAACCTGGCTTCAGCTACACAGACAGGGGTAGAATAAAGCCTGGTCAGATTCTCGGTGGTTACGACCTCATCAGGGTGTCCTTGGGCCATGATCACGCCGTCCCGCATGAGCACTGCTTTGCTGCAGGCCAGAAAGGCATGGTCCGGAAAATGGGACGTCATTAAGATGGCGTACCCCTGTTCAGCTAAGGCTTTGATCACCTTGAGCATTTTAACCTGGTTATAATAATCCAGATTGGCGGTAGGCTCATCCATGACCAGAATTTTGGCCTGTTGGGCAATGGCTCTGGCGATCAGCACCATCTGCTTTTCCCCGCCGCTCATCTCATTAAAGGGATAACTGCTCATGTGCAGAATCCCCATTTTCTCCATCGCTTCTTCAGCCAGCTTCCGATCCCGTGCCGAGGGCCGGGCTCCCAGAGATAGATTGACGACCCGCCCCATCTGTACGATCTCTGCGGCTTCGTAAGGGAAAGCCACCGTCGTCGCCTGAGGGACATAAGCCATCAACTCCGCCCGCCTTTTGGGGGAAATTTTGCTTATATCCAAACCATTCAGGGTAATCCGGCCGCTTTTCATTTTATTGAGGGAAAGGATGCATCTGATCAGAGTGGTTTTGCCGGTTCCGTTAGGTCCCAGCAGGCAGAGAATCTCATGGCTGCCCAGATCAAAGGAAATATCTTTGAGGATGATTCGTTCCGGTTGGTAGTGAAAACTTAAGTTTTGGACACTCAGCATCAGGACCACCCCTTTTTCACTCTGGACAGCAGGAGGACAAAGACAGGGGTACCCACCAAAGCTGTCAGTACGCCGAGGGGGAGTTCAACCCCTTCCACACCGCGAATGATATTATCGATCAGGAGCAGAAAAATTCCGCCGATAAAGAAGGATGTGGCCACCAGCTTAGAGTAATTGGCACCGGTAAGCATCCGGGCAATATGGGGGACGACCATGCCCACCCAGCCGATAATACCGCAGATACTGACGGAGCAAACCGTCATCAGAGTGGAGCTGCAGATGACTATCAGCTTGACCAGAGGCACATTGACACCCATCGTGGCCGCCTCATCCTCCCCGGCAGCCAGAGCATTGATTTGATTGCGAAACAGGAAGAGGAGCGCCAAGGAAAGCACCATGGCCGGCAGCATCAGCAGAACATCCTGATTAGCCCCTTTGCCCAGGCCTCCCATCAGCCAGAAGGTAATAGCCGGCAATTGGTTTTCCGTATCGGCTAAGGTCTTAATAATAGAAATCAAAGACTGAAACAGGCTGGAAACCACAACTCCGCCCAGGATCAGGATCGTAATCGTTTGCTTTCCGAAGACATAAGCGATGATATAAGCGGCTATGACGGCGATCATGCCAAAAGTAAAGGCCGTGGTCTGGATCTGCCACCATGAGCCATTATTGATCATAGCCAGAGCCGCCCCGAAGCCCGCCCCCGCCGACACGCCCAGCAGATCCGGTGAGACCATAGGGTTCTTAAACAGAGTCTGGTAAGAAGCACCGGAAACGGACAGGGCCCCTCCCACCAAAATGCCGAGGGCGATCCTGGGCAAGCGCACCTGCATAACCACCGTTTCCAGGGTGGAATCCCAGTATTGGGGGATGGGTAAAAATTGGGAGAGGATGATATCCATGACCGTCTGCGGCGGAATCGGATAGCGTCCGACCAGAAAGGAGCCGAAAAACAGTACCACCGTTAAAGCCACCAGAAGAAGGATCTTGACACTAAAATATTCACTGTTTCTGATCTTCAATCTTGACTCCCCTTTATAGATTTTCAGGCCCGCACATGAGCTCCACTTCAACTTCTTCCCCTGCTTGATACCCCGAGACACCGATGGGCACGATCAAAATTGCATCCATTTTCAGCAGGGAGTCGGGCAGATTCCGATCCCAGCCCAGAGGAGTGGCTTCATAGCCCCCGTCCTTCCCGGTCACCATCATCCTGAAATAGAATTCGTAATCAGGTCGCTTCTCAAGAGCTTTCGTTAAGCTGACTTTGACTTTCGGCCGCTGGGGTGCCGGCAGTCCGTAATAATGATGAACCAGACCGGAGACACACCAATCCATGGCCAAAAACGTGGCAAAAGTAGGTCCGGGCATATTGATCACCGGTTTACCATTGATGATGGCCATACCCACCGGTCTGCCGGGAATAGCCCTGACCCCGTGCCGGAAAAGATCGGCCCTTTTCCTCAGGAGAGCGGTGTTGAAATCCTCGGCGCCTCTGGATGAGCCACCGTTGATTAAAACAAGATCAGCGGCCTGTAGGGCTTTATCCAAAGCTTCCGCCAATTCCTCAGGCTTGTCCTTGATAATGGGATAGCAGGTCACATCCGCTCCCCATTGCTCCAGCAAAGCGGTTACCATCAGGCTGTTGCTCTCGATGGTTTGACCGCGCTCCGGTCTGATTCCGGCTGTAATCAGCTCGCTGCCGGTGGGGATATAAATGACTCTGGGCTTCCGGAGCACTTCCAAATGATAAATTCCGCTCAGAGCCAGCATGCTGAGGTGCAAAGGAGTCAGCCTGACCTGAGCGTCGACGATCAGATCACCCTGCCGCACTGCTGTTCCTGCCGCTCCTACACAGTCTCCTGCTTTCAGAGTAAGACCCTTGGCCAAACCAAGCCGGCCGTCGCTGTCGTAATGAGTATCCTCGACGGGAATAACCGTATCAAACTCATCGGGGAAATCATCTCCGGTATCGGCCTGAACATAGTCCACACCTTTCACCCAGTCCGAGGTATCGGGGACGCCATTAATAAAATCACTGGAGCGGACCGCAATGCCATCCAACTGGGAGATGCGGTAAACGGGCATGGTATTTTGAGAGTAGAGGGGTTTTGCCGTAACCCGCCCTAAAGCATCTTTTAAGGAGACCCATTCCCTTTCCTGTTCCGGATTCCAGGAGCTGGTGAGCAGCTCCAAAGCATCCGCTCTGGTGATAAACGAATTCGTATCTTCACTCATGTTGTTTCTCCTTTGCTTTGTTAAATTATTCTTTAATTGCCGTCACTCCAGCTCAAAATGAGCTTTTCAAATTCTCCGCCGAGGAAAAGAGGCACATCCTGCCAGTGCAGCAGGCTGGATATGGCCGGGTGCGGGAGGCTATGGCCCTTAAGCCCGGCTGCGGCAGGAATACTGAGAATCAGCGGATCGGCGATAAGCCTTGTATAAACGCCGCTGCGCAAAAGCTTAATCAGCTGCTTTTCGCTTTTCAGCAGCAAATCGCCGGGTAAAGCCAATTCCGGTTCCAGGTCAAAGAAGCTGGCCACGGTGATCTCCTGCCGGCAACCGGCTTGCCGGAGAGCGGCCCGCAAAGAATTGGCCATCACCTGATCGCCGATAATCAGCAAAGCCCCTGTTCCTTCTGCCGCCGGCCAGGCTCCGCCCTCGGCGGCTGGGGTGCCCTTGAGCAGACGATTTTGTTTATCCGCCATGGTCTGCCCTAAAGCCTCCAGCACAATCCTGCTGTGCCTTATCCCTAAAGGAGCCGCCGCCACATAGGGAATACCGTAATTTTTATAGAGGTATTGGGCGGCCGCCCAACCGGACTGGGATACTACCAGATTGACCTCCGCGGCGGGGGCCCGCCGCAGCTGATCCAGTTCCGTCCCCATCCAGAAACTCCCGCCGACCTGGAAGCCATTATCCTCCAGCAGGCGAATTAAGTCTTTGCTGTTATCATTGGCCGAGAAATCCAGGGGAGTCAGGCCTAAAATATTCACCTGTCCGGCAGCCGTTGGGATTCCGGGGACAGCGAATCGCTGGAGCAGCCGCAGGTGGGCGGCCGAAATTCCTTTGTTGTAATAAGAAAATCCAGTCGTATCAAATCCTAAGGCCGCAAAACCGCTGCGCGCCTCAATCTCCCGGGCGATACCCTTCATATCCCTGCCGATGATCGCCGGCACAGGGCTGCCCAGAAGAGCAATGAATTCCGGCTTGAGCTTCTCTGCCGCTTCAATCGTTTGGCTGATCAGCCGTTCTTCATCCCCCAGCACTGCTTCAATGGTTCTTAGATTGGAACCAAAGGTGCTGCGCGTGCTTTCCGTCCAGCGGGGTTCGTCATAGGTGACATAATTGCGGGTACAGCATGAGGCATCATCGATAATGATCAGACAGTTCAATTCATACAGCGCAGAGCAGACTCCGGAGTAATCGCTGGCAAAAGGCGGGAGATAGACAGCTAGCCGTTCCATGATGCTCACTTCCCCTCATCCTTTTTCTCATTCAGGTGTTCCCAGTCCGCTGACCTGGCGGCAGCTTTGCCCATCAGCCCCATCAGCTTGCGAATACCGTGGAACCCATAATGGGATTCGTCATTGAACATATTCACAAAATACCTGGCCTTCAGCAAAAAAGCGCAGTCATAGCCAATTGCCATGCATTCCTTGTCCAGGCCATAACCGGCAACGGCTTTGACACCCTCCCGGTTGATAACGTTGACCTGAGGGTGATGATCGGCCAGCCATTGCCGCTCCTCAGCATCCTCCCGGGGAGAATGGGGGGCAAAGACCGCCTTCACTTGAAAGCCGTAGCCCAGAAGAGCCTTGGCCAAGGCAAAGGGCCGCATAGAGGCGGAAGAATCCACAACAATCGGAATATCCCCCACCATTTCTCTGGCGACTATGATGTCCAGCAGGGTCTGCCGGATCTCCCCGCCAAAATCCGGGCAGGGCTTGCCCAACAGGTCGGCGAGATCTTGATAATGCTGCAAAACTTCCTTTATATCATAGGAAACCGGGTTGTCATAATAAGGAATGCCCAGCTTTGCCGCCATGTTCTGAGCGGCAACCTGACCCATCGGCATCAGGACCAGGTTTAACCGGCTGGAGGCCATCTTCTGATAGTCCGCAAAGGTCTCACAGGTGAAAAGCTCCCGTATCGTGTCAATCCCCCACTCCTTCAGGACAGTAAACAACTCGCTCTCCGGGTCGAGGGAAACATAATTGCCGATGAAATTGAGGCTATTTTCCTTTTGCTCCGTATACTCCAGCAGCCCATACATCTGGTTATGCTTGCGCATGCCCTGGGATATTTTTTCATCAGCCACCACGGGATTGATATGGCAAACTGTGAAATAAAGCCCGGGAAAACGGCTTTTCAGCTCCCGCAAAAGAGCTTTTTCATCAGTACCCAGAAAATCGTCGATACAGTTGAAGTACAGCACAAAGGCCTTGGGCACCGGCTCCAGCACTTCCAGGAGCTCCTCCACCGCATCGCCGATATTCTCCACATATTGTCCGGAAACCGCATCCTCTTCCCCAATATATAGAAAGGAGAGAAACTCCTTTTCCCCGTTTTGCAAAGCGCGGATAGCGTTGCGGCGGCCGCAGGCCGTGGGGCAGATATGGAGACTGTGGCTTTCCGGGATGCGCAGAATCGTTTTTGACCTGCTCCGGTTGGGAATATAATAAAGAAGATTATTTTGAACCCTTTTACTCATGTCCGCACACCTCAAGGAAGCGCCGGGCCAGAGTGCGGTAGCCTTGGGCAATCTCCGTTTCCGGAAAAATCTCCATAACCGTCTTGCCCTGCTCTTCCCCCTTCTGGATCTCGGCCGCCCGGGGAATAACGGCAATAAGCTCGCCCTGGGTTTCCGCCGCCAGCTGCTGCACCAACTCCAGCTCCTTGTCCACATTGCGCCGGTTCAGGATCAGCCCTCCGTAACGGGCATAGTCCCGGCTGCGGAAATTGGCCAAAGCTGCGGCGATATTGGAAGCTGCATACATAGACATCATCTCTCCCGAGGTAACGATAAAGACCACATCCGTATATTCGCCCCGCAGAGGCATGGCGAAGCCGCCGCAGACCACATCCCCCAACACATCGTAAAGCACGATATCCGGCTGGTAGACTTCATAAGCTTTCATTTCCGCCAAGGTATCAAAAGCGGTGATAATTCCCCGTCCCGCACAGCCGATGCCGGGCATGGGACCGCCTGCTTCCACACAAAGTACCCCGTTATAGCCCTCCTGTACAAAGTCGCTCACCTGCAGGTCATCCCGTCTGCTGCGCACCAGCTCCAATACGGTGGGAATGGCCCGGCCCCCGGTCAGCATCCGCGTGGAATCCGCCTTGGGATCGCAGCCGATCTGCATCACTTTATAGCCCATCTCGCTCAAGGCCACCGCCAAATTGGAGGTGGTGGTGGATTTGCCAATCCCTCCCTTACCGTAAATAGCTGCTCTAATCATGGTTTATGCACTCCTTACCCGGTGGGATTGTCCTGCCCAGTTTGACTGCGCTGCCTGAGCGTCTTTTCGCCGCAAAGCAGCCGTACTGTAGCTGGTTCCCCCTTTTTTAGCAAACGGTCCTCAGCTTCCTCCATCAAAATCCCCGTGGCATTGACAAAACAGTCCACTGTGTCTCCCATCCGGATAGGAACAATCTCATACTCCTCTCCGGTCCAACTGAGACCTACATGAGCATGACGGCCGGAGCGGATTCCACTTTGGTAATCCTCATACAGCCGGGCTTTGATCTCCGGCCGCTCATAACACGGACAACCCAGAAAGCGTTCCATAATCGCGGGCAGGTACTGCTCAGCCTGAGTCAGAGCCGCATGAGGAGGCGCGGGAATTCCCACGACACATTTTCCCTGAATTTCTCCCAGCAGCATGGCTTTCCCACCAGGGTTGAATCCCATGCCCTGGACCAGCACTCTGCCCAGCTTTTCAACAGCCTGGACAGTATAATCTCCATACCGGGCTCCGCTGCGGCCCAAGCCCCCGATCAGGATCAGCACATCACAACGGGAGATAACCTGCAGAATAGCCTGGCAGATCAGATCTTCCCCATCCCCTGCCACCGGTTCTGTCCAGGCCTCCCCGCCGCATTCCCGAAGGATCCCTGCCAAGAGAATGCTGTCCGACTCCACCACCTGTCCGGGGCCGGGCCGGCGGCCGGGTGCCACCAGGTCGTCCCCCACCGGAATGATGGCGGCTTTGGGCTTTTTCCATACGGTTACCGTTTCCACTCCGGCAAAACGCAGGATCGAGAGATTCGCCGGGTTCAGGCGGTAATTGGCCGGAACAAGCCGCTCACCCTCCCGGATGCTACTGCCTGCCCGCTTGATTCCCTGCCCCGGTGCGGGCAACGCCTTGATTTCCACTCTTCCATCTGTCCAATGCTTTACCTGTTCCAAAGGGATCACTGTATCAAAAGGCGGTTCGATCACCGCACCCATCGCCCGGAGACAAAATTCATGTTCAGCCAGCACCCGGCTGCCGCTCTCAAGCAGCTTTTTAGCCTGTTCCCAGTTCACCATAATTCCGTCATGCTGAGCGGTATCTGCCGAAGGCACCGAAAAGGCTGCATAGGTCGGTTCCGAAGTCACCCGGCCCAAGGCTTCATTCAGTGGTACGAATTCCTTGGCCAGTTCAAATTTGGCCTGGTCGAAAAGGATCGCCAAGGCCTCATCCCGGGAGAACGGATCATTCTGCTGCCGATGACAGCGTGTGGCACAACCGATACAGGATGAGGAGGGGCAGCTGATGTGATCATGCTGATTGTTTGCCATGGTGTTTCTCCTTATAAAAACAATACCAACAGAAAAAGCGGCCTGCCTTTCCAAAGCAAAACCGCCCGATGATGAAAACAGCAAAAGCCAGCACCCGATCTGTCAATCCTGTATTTTCTGCTTCCTTTTCATCAGTGAAGGCCAGCTGGTTTCCTGACTGACCCCGTGAGCGGTTTGCTCAGGCTCCTCCGTCATGAGATAGTCTTTTAGACAAAGGAGCTCGGAAAACTATTCAATTTCATTGTTTGTTCATGAACATAACATAACATAAATCAACACAAAAATAAATATCCTGATTTTATTTTACATTAAATTAGGTTATATCCAGTTATGAAATTAGGTTATATGGAGTTATGTTTTCACACAAAAAAAGAAGTGCCTGATCTCAAAGCACTTCCATCTCGGTAAAGGTCAGCCCTGTCAGCTCGTGTCTTTTATAGACTTCAACAAATCGTTCAGAGCAATACACAGTAACTCCGTAGCCCTTGGCCCTGAACAGATCCACTCCCTTGAGGGATTCTTCTCTTAAATAAAGGTAATCCCGCGCTTCAATCCGCTCCTTGCTCTCGGCACTATAGGTTTCATAGCCGCATTCCGGACAACGATTGAGCAGAATAACATTTGATTTTTTATAAAATTCGGCGCTGACAGCGACATGAAGCTTGTAATAGGCCGGCGGCTCTTTGGATATCTTATGGACTCTGATGCCCTGGCGCCTGAGCTCCGTTAGCTGCAGATCCGATAAATCACGGATGGATAGTACATGGGCTTTCTCTAAGCTGTACCCCGTAATCTTTTCTCTTTCCAGGACGTCCTTGGCCTTCCCGGAGATATGATTGATATAAAACCAGAGAAAATCAGGATAATTATCGTTAGATAAAGCAATAGGTGTATCGGTTCCCAAATCATGCATTGTGCTTTTTTTCCATTCTCTTTGGCATAGGGGACAATGGATTTCTTTTCTTGGCCATTCGGTTACACTTACCCCATAGGCGTAGGGCTCTTTTTCTCCTTCATCAATTTCCAAACAATAATAGCGCATCCCATCACCTTCCAATATATACTCTACTTTCCAACATATACTCCGATAATAAAAAAAAGAGCCGGTGTATTCGGCTCTGGCAGACATCATGTAATAAGGTAAAGATGAGCGATCATCCTACCCTTAAATTCACCACACTTATTCTCCCCCGAAAACTTGTGTTTCTGGAATGGGGCAGGTATCCTGACTTGAACTCATCCTCATCCCTTACCTTCCCGGTTTTCACCAGTGGATCCTCTAAGGGGCTCGTCCTTCTTACAGTAGCGGGGCTGTCCCGGCTTCGCACCGGAGTTCCCTATTAATGCATTTAAGCAACCCTATTCCGCCTGATATTCAGTTTTTCCTTATAATCAACATTATATCAAGTACCACTGTAAGTCAACAGAATATTTTGCCTACAACAAAGAGCATCACTCAAAATGAGCAATGCCCTTGAGGCTATCTAATGCAGTTGCAAAATCGGATTCATATCCTATTTTAGCCCCCCATTCCACTATAACCTTTCATCTGAAATTCCCAAACGTTTGGGAATTTCGAATGTCATTAACCCATCAACCGACTTTAATCGCCCTCTCATGGCAGTTATTTTGACACATTTTACAAGCTATACAGGCGGATTCATTGCTGACATAGGCTCTCGAATTACCCTTGACTTTGATCTTTAATTTTCCAATCATATTAAGCTGATTATAATCTGCCTGCTTAACTTCTTGTAATTCCAATACTTTAGCCGGACATTTACTGACACATAATCCGCAGCCATCACACCGATTCAGATTGATGTTTACACTCATAAATCAACACTCCTAAATTAAATTTTATGGATTAAACCGGTAACCGGTTCCCCAGATGGTCTCTATATATTCCGGGTTAGCCGGGTCTCTTTCGATTTTCTTCCTGATCTTTTGAATATGAACCGGGACGGTTGCCAGATCCCCGTAGGACTCCGCGCCCCAAAGCAGATCAAAGATGCGCTCCTTGCTGAAAAGTATATTCGGGTTGGAAGCAAAGAAGAGCAGGAGTTCATATTCCTTGGCGGTGAATTGAACTTCTTTGCCATTGACATAGACTTTATGGGAAGCGGTATTGATTTCCAGTCCACGGTGATTGATCACTTCTGAGCTTTGGTGTTTACCTGTCAGACGTTCGTATCGTTTCAAATGGGATCTGATGCGGGCCATCAGTTCCGCGGGGCTGAAAGGTTTCGTCAAATAATCGTCGGCACCGTAATCCAGTCCCCTGATTTTATCAATATCTTCACTGCGGGCCGACAGGACTATAATGGGAATCTCCAACTTCTTGCGGACTTCTTTAATGATCTCAAAACCATCCAACTGGGGCAGCATTAAATCGACGATCAGAATATCATAAGTCCCGGAGACAGCTTTCTTCAGCCCTGTTGCTCCATCCAAGACGATATCCACTTTATAGCCGTTAAGCTGCAGATAATCTCGTTCCAGTTCGGCAATATTGACATCATCTTCAATGATCAGAATATTTTTCATTACCATAGGCCCTCCCATCCTATTGTTACGATTGAGCTATATTATTTCGAGCAGAACGATGTGTATTAAGATGATTTAATAATAGGCAGCTTTATGGTAAAGCAGGAGCCGGCCTCACCTGTACTGGCAACTGAGATTGTGCCCCTCTGAGCTTCAATCAGCTCCTTAGCTATGGCCAAACCCAGCCCTGTACTTACGAAATCTTTGGAGCGCTCCGTGTCAATCCGGTAAAAGCGGTTAAAAATATGGGGCAGCTGCTCTTCCGAAATCCCCGGACCATTGTCGGCAATGTCGATACAGATATCATCTTTCTGAGCATATAACTCCATTGTCACCTTTAAATCCTGCTCCGGCCCATATTTCATGGCATTATCGATGATATTGCGGATCCCTTGATACACCCGCTTCCCATCAATATTGACCGTATAATCCCGATCCGTTCTTTTCTGATAGGAAAATTTGAATTGTCTTTCTTCAAACTCAAACTTTAACTCGGTAGCTAAATCGTCCAGGTAGGCGCCTATACTCAGGACTTCATAATTCATCTCCACTTTGTCCATATCCAGCTTGGAAAACAAAAACAGATCATCAATCAGCTTATTCATATACGCAGTATTGCTGTAAATCGTCTCCAGGTAACGCTTTATTTTCTCCGGTTCGCTGACGCACCCCTCAAGAATTACTTCCAGATAGCCCTGGATCGAGGTAATCGGCGTTTTTAGATCATGGGAGATGTTGGCCACCAGAGTCTTTCGGTTTTTCTCATACTCCTGATTGCTTCTTTCGCTTGCCTGCAGTTTGGAAGCCATTTCATTAAAGGCGTAAATCAGCTGCGTGAATTCATTTTCGACTTCCGGCTCAATTGACACTTGATAATTTCCTTTGGCGATTTCGTCAAAACCCTGCTTTAATTGTTCCATCGGTTTAAAGACCCGCTTCTCCAGGCGCCGGAAAAAACCGAGCTGGAGTATTTCTCGGGTAATGAGGATCAAGGCAAAAAATACAGCAATGGCTTTGAGCCCGATCCATTGAAAGAGCAGGTATAAAAGAAGCAAATTCAAAACGACGCCGACCGGGCGCAGAAACTTTATGGACCTGCGCAATTTCTGAGATTCCCCGTGCTGCCTGCCTTTATGAAACTCCTCATGATACAATTTATGAAACTTTTTATCTGGTCTCAATCCATCACCCTCTACCTAAAATAACCCTTAACATCAATCCACCAATTTACTTGTTTTAATTTTACTTCATTATTTTAAATATCTTATAAACCAATTATAAAAACTTTATAAAAATCAAGAGGAATTTTATTTTTTGTTCCTGCCTGCAAAAAAGCTGACTGCCACAATTTTCGCGGCAGCCAGCTTTTGCTTTTTCCTTTACTATGTCCCTAAACCCGGTCCAATACCCTCTATCGCTCGTAGAGTCATAGGCATAAAACAGGCAGGTCTTCTGACTCTGCAACATTTGACCTGTAGCCAAGCAGAAATGAAGAACAGGCTTTCCCCTTACCTTCTGTTCGGATTACCCGGAAACCACCCTTTTTTCACCCGTTTTTCCTGCTCAAAAATTTCATGGATGCTCCAAAGACAGGAAAAGCCTATAACACTGATGATTGCGGATAACATATAGTTAGCAATGAACAGAGAAGCGCCTATCAAAGCTATCCCAGCAACTAAGAATAATGGCCAGATCCTTTTTCCGAAATAGTACTCGCCTTTGATGACAATGGGATGAAACACGCCGATGATGATAAAAGCCATTGCCCCGATGATCGCACCTTGAAAACTCATCTGAATGCCTCCTCTAAGCTCAATTAACTCCTTTAAGATTATTCTGTTTGCTCTGTCGTAAAAGCCTCGTCCAGCATACTTACACTAGAAGTTTATTTTAATCTTATTGCACTATTTTGTCACTAATAATAATTCAACATTAAATTTCCCCAGTGTGGTCAATGCTGTCGGGATGCTACTTTCCATCAAAATGGTTCCATCAGTGGCGAAATGGTTCGTCATATATTTAAAGCTTTGATATAAGATAACTAATTGCCGCAACTTCTGAATCTCTATCTCCGTCTGAACAACGATGCCATCGCAATCTTCCGCATGACCTGACGATAACCACTCATGTCTACCGGGGTAATTATCATTCAACCTGGGCCACCAGCGGCGGATATGCACCCGTTGCGAACACCTTGTTCAGCAGTGCTAATGTGCAGGCCTAAAGAATAGAAGCACTCCCATTGATCTGCCCCTGTCAAGGTAGACCAGGGAAATAAATAAACAGGGTTATAGAAATAGCTACTGCCAAATGGGTGGTAGCTCTTCTTTTATGCGGCAAACTTTGCCTTGTACTTCAGAATACGTTTGTTCTCGGGAATGGGATAGTGTGCAGGAGA
>NZ_FRDN01000022.1 GCF_900143285.1 Desulfitobacterium chlororespirans DSM 11544 | reverse complement strand
ATAATCAACGGAAAGGGAAGCCATTTCATTTTTGCTCCGGTTGTACCAGGCGGAGGTGGACAAAAGATCGCCGGCCCGGACGGTGGGACCGTCTGCATAGCCTTTGCCGGCGGTGAGCGGATTAAAGAAACTGCTGTTGACAGCAGCCACGGCCCCCTCTTTTTCGGCCAGGGCGGAAATGCTGACCAGGTCGTCGGTGATCGAGTCATTGCTTAGGGTGTCAATTTTCACATAAGGGTTAGTCATATCCACGCGCAGCACATTAATATTCAACCAGCCGCCTGTGGTAAAACGGGATATGTTCTCCACGGTTACGCCGTCCGTAACAGTCTGTTGGGAATGATCCTGGTAGAGGACGGGCAATTGGGCCATTGCTGTGTTGGGAAGCGCCGTCACACTTAAAAGGGCGGCAAGAAACAGGGCCGGTAGTTTTCTTAATCTCTTCATGATTCTCTCCTCAATAAAAGTGTTGATAAGACTTCAATCAGATTCCTGGGTTAAAAAGTGAACTCATCAAAAGGGGCTGAATCTGAGAGTGTCTCTATTTTATATAAGACGTAATCTCTTGTCCTATTCTAACATTAATAAATAGAAGAGGGTAGAACGAGCAAACTCCCGCCAAGGCGAAAAAGTGGGCCGGTTCACGCTTTTTGTCACTAAAAAAGTTAGCCTATCCCAAATCGGATTCGTGTCCGATTTGGGATAGGCTAACTAAGGGTGGCTGGAGTCTGGCTTTTCACCAGAGAATATTTGAATGATGACGCCTTCCGTGCAATACACGATGGATTTCTACAGATCTTGCATCAATTCTCTGACTGTGTCAAAGTGTTTCATTCACCCTGTTTTTATATCTTCCTGAGCTTCATATTCTGCTGCTTGCCACTCTTCTGTCCAATACCATGCCTGAATGACTTGCGGAATTGCGGCATTGACATAATATCACCTCTGCATCATTCGGGAATTTTACGCTTTTATTATAGCATTTTTTTACTTTATGCAAAGCAACAAGCCGTTTGACTTGTTGCTTATTGTTCACCATTCATAGGTGGAATAGATTTGGATTCCCTTCGTATTGATGCCAGCCACAGGGGGCTGGTCTTTGAGCTGTTCCACCATATATGAAGCCAGCTGGCCGGCGTCCTGGCTGCATTTTTCCTTAGTCTGAGGGTCAAGCCTGGCGAGTTGATCCAGAGCGTTCAGCAGCTCCTGGAAGGCGCCGGTGATGGTTTGGCAGCAGACGGTGTATTTTTTCTCATAGTTCGTGACGAGGGGGGGTGCGAGCGCTCTCTGTTCCTTGACGGCCTGACTCAATTGCCGGGTGGTCATAGAGCCGAGATCATGCTGTGCGATAAATGCTTCCCGCTCTTCCTCGGGAAGGCCAAGGAGCAGGACCGCCTTAGTGTAAGTTAAATTCCCAAGCGCTTGGGAATTTGGATCGTCATCTGCCAGGGAGAGGAGCTTAGGCCCATACGCTTTATATAGGTTCATCAGGTTTGCTGCCGTGCTCTTGGAAAAACTGACCGATTCTTTGAGCCATTTCAGCCATTCCCCATGGTTGAGCAATTCCTTGGCTTCTTGCAGGAGGCGGCCCACCTCAATAGCGTTTTTCAGCAGCATTTTTCTGGACCTCCGGTTAATGGCATTGATTTTTGTCCTTTCCTTTGGAGGGGCGGCATAGCACCGGGGTGACAAATTTATCTCTATTCATAGGTGGAATGGGTTCGGACACCTTTCATATTGGTAGTGACAACAGGGGGCCATTCTTTGAGCCGTTCCACCATATATGAAGCCAGCTGGCCGGCGTTCTGGCTGCATTTCTCCTTAGTCTGAGGGTCAAGTCTGGCGAGTTGCATCAGAGCGTTCAGCAGCTCCTGGAAGGCGTCAGCGATGGTTTGGCAGCAGGCGGTGCATTTTTCCTCATAATTCGTAACGGGGGAGGATTCAGTTGCGGGTGCAGGTGCAGATTCATGTTTAGTACTGCTTTCCCGCCGGGGCTTGACGGTTCTGGTGACATATTGGATTTGGATATCCCCTGAATTTTGGGGTGTGGGCCGGACTGGGGACTCAGCTTGGAGCTCAGACTGGAGTTCTGCCTGAGACTGAGGCTGTTCTTTGACAGGAGTAGGTGCTCTGTGTTCTTTGACGGTCTGACTCAATTGCCGAGTGGTCATAGAGTCAAGATCATTCTGCGCGACAAATTCTTCCCGCTCTTCCTCGGGTAGGCCAAGAAGCAGGACCGCCTGAGTGTAGGTTAAATTCCCAAGCGCTTGGGAATTTAAGTCGTCGTCTGATAGGGAGAGAAGTTTAGGTCCATATTCTTTATATAGGTTCATCAGGTTTTCAGCTGTGCTCTTGGAATAATTGACCGATTCCTTGAGCCATTTCAGCCATTCCCCATGATTGAGCAACTCCTTAGCCTCTTTGAGGCGGCGGCCCACCTCGATGGCATTCTTCAGAAACATTTTTCTGGATTCTCGGTTGATGGCGTTGATTTCTGCTGCTATGACAAAAGGTGTGCGTTCAGTGCTTGAAGCATTCATGAGTCGGCCCGTCCTTTCCATTGTGAATCTACTTATAAAATATGCGGACGGGGTGGGAATGGTGAAAATGATGTGCCTTTTAAAGCAGGGTAAATCATGGTATATTTTTAATAGAAAGCGAATCAGCAGGAAATTTGTGTGTTGCAGGCCTGTAAAGGCGAAAAGGAGGAAAACCGGATGTCAGACGAGGATTTTAAGTCCTTTGTAAGGAAGGAACTAAGCGACATCAGACGGGATATGGCTCAGATGCAGCAAATGACGGCAGACTTGATTCGGATTGTCGGCAATACCAACGGGATGCTGGAAGAAGTTCAGCAAGATGTCAATGTGATGAAGCAGGACATCGATGTGATGAAGCGAGATATTGATGTGATGAAGCAGGACATTAATGTGATCAAGCAAGATCAGAAGAGAATGAGCGATATCCAGGAACAGCAGGGGAGAGTCCTGGAAATGCTGCCCTATCGTTCCTTAGCTCATGATGCGGATATCAGGGATTTGCGCAGGGTAAGGTAGATACTTAAATCCATAGGCTGCTTATTTATAAAAAGGGCAATTTGGACTCAACTTCCAAGTTGTCCTTTCGTTCATTAAGAATCCTGTTTCACGAAGAGGAGATTGACTGAAGTGTATAGAATATTCAGGCTTAGGAAATTTGTCGATTTGACGTAAAATGCAGAAGCGAAGGGAGTCTAGCAACGTTGATCTTTATACTGGATAATTTTGATTCCTTCACCTTTAACCTGTATCAATACTTCGGGGAATTGGGAGAAGAGGTTGTGGCACTGCGCCGTGATCAGTGCACTATTGATGCAATTGAAGAGCTTAAGCCTGAGCTGATCGTTATTTCCCCCGGACCCTGTGCGCCCCGGGATGCCCGGTTTACTTTGACGGTGATTGATTACTTTAAGGGCAAGGTTCCTATCTTGGGAGTTTGCCTCGGGCATCAGGCTATCGGCGAGATTTTGGGGGGGGAGGTCATTCGGGCCAAGGCGCCGGTTCATGGCAAGGTGTCTGAGATTCATCATGACGGACAAGGCGTGTTTTTCCAGCTGCCCAATCCCCTGACGGTCACCCGTTATCATTCCCTTGCTTTAAGGCGGGAGAGTTTGCCGGAGGAACTCCTGATTACCGCAGAGACGGCTGATGGCGAAATTATGGGGATTCGCCACCGGGAGCTGCCTCTCGAAGGGGTTCAATTCCATCCGGAAGCCATTCTGACCGAAAAGGGCCATGACCTGCTGGGAAACGCGGTCAAGAATGCTCGGACATGGTGGCAGGCCCAGGGTCAAAGTGGGCACAATTCGCCATGGGTGATTCAAGAGCTGGATATAGACCTGCAGCCTATTGAGTTGCTGGAGGCCTTTAAGGAAAGTGAGTACCCTTTTTTCCTGGATAGCGGGAGGAACTATGGGGGTTTGGGGCGGTATTCCTTTATGGGAGCTTTTCCTTTCCTGCAAGCCAGTGCCTGCAGGGATGGGGTAGGGGTGAAACGCTTCACTGAGGAAGAGGAAGGGAGCAGGGAAGACTTAAGCCCCCTTATCGGGCAGGAATGGCTGGCCTACCCTGAAGGAGAATCGTTAAAGGTTTTGGATGGTTTAGTGGAGCGCTATCGTGTCCCCAATCCCACGGAGTTCCCTTTTGTGGGGGGAGCGGTAGGCTTTTGGACCTATGATTTGAAAGATGAGTTAGAGAAGATGCCTCAAAGCGGGGTCAATGATCTGGACCTGCCCTTGTGGCGGTTTAGTTGGTATGACGGGATAGTGGTTTATGATCATGAGAACCGCCGCTATACCTTGTTGGCTTGTGGTATGACAGAGTTCGGAGAATGCCGGAGAGCGTTGGCCCAGGCAAGGGTAGGGAGGCTTGTCAGGGTGTTGGAGGGATTCCTTGAGGAGCGTGGCAGAAAGGAGGGCCATCCAGAGAGGGCAGAAGCATACCAAAGGCAGATAGGAACCCAGCAAGGACAGCTGGGAATTTACCAAGGGCATAATGGCAGCAAAGATCTGGAGCAGCCCCAGGAGCGGGTTCATTACACGGTGAGCAAGGAGCAATATCTGCTGGATCTGCAGCGGGTTATCGACTACATCTATGCCGGAGATATTTATCAGGCCAACCTGACCCAGCGTTTCCAGTTCCCTTATACCAAGGAGCCTATGGAATTATACAAAGCCCTCCATAGCTATAACCCTGCTCCCTTTGCGGCCTTTTTGCCTTATGAGGATTTCCAGATTCTCAGCAGTTCCCCGGAGCGCTTTGTGCAGATCAGTGCTCAAGGTGAGATAGAGACCCGCCCTATTAAAGGAACCCGTCCCCGGGGCAAGACTCCGGAAGAGGATGAGGCTTATGCCAGGGAGCTCACAGAGAGCACGAAGGATCGGGCAGAGCTGACCATGATCATCGATCTCCAGCGCAATGATTTGGGACGGATCTGCCGCTATGGTTCGGTAAGGGTTACGGATTTGATTCGCCTGGAGCAATACCCAACCGTATGGCATTTGGTATCCACCATCGTCGGCAAGCTGAAGCCGGAACTGAAAACCAGTGAGATTCTGAAAGCCATCTTTCCTGGAGGTTCCATCACCGGGGCGCCGAAGATCCGGGCCATGGAGATTATCGAAGAGCTGGAGCCTTATAAGCGGGGGCTTTACACGGGAAGCATCGGTTATATGGGCTTTGATGGAGCCTGGGATACCAATATTGTGATCCGGACCATTCTCTTAAAAGATGGCCAGGCTTATTTCAATGGGGGCGGTGGGATTGTGGCTGACTCTGTTCCCGAAGAAGAATACCAGGAAGCCCTGCAGAAGGTGAAGGCTTTGCTCAGGGTATTATCTGAGGCCTCTCAATGACTCTGTGATAAAGGGGAAACATGGTGTAAAGAAGGTTCAAATGATGGTGTCTGTGATACAATAATAATAGTAAGAAGAAGGGGTTGATTTGATGTCAATACCTGAATCCGATAGAAAGTGTACCTATGCTGATTATCTCACCTGGCCTGATGAAGAACGTTGGGAAATCATGGACGGTATACCATGTATGATGACAGCTCCATCATGGCAGCACCAGGCCATTGGGATGCAATTGGCAACTCAATTTAATACTTATCTTGCCGGTAAACCTTGTCGAGTGTTCGGGGCACCTTTTGACCTGCGGTTGCCGGTTAACCGGGATAACAAAGACGAGGATACGGTGAATGTTGTTCAACCGGATATTACGGTTATTTGCGATGCATCGAAACTCAAAGGCACAGGGTATTTTGGAGTACCAAAGTTAATTATTGAAATATCCTTCCCATCTACCGGCAAGATGGATAAGGTATTTAAATTTAGCCTTTATGAAAAAGCCGGTGTATCCGAGTATTGGATAGTAGAGCCGGTGGATAAGACGGTAGCTGTATTTACTTTGCAAGAGGATGGACGCTATGGACGGCCCCAGATGTATGCTGAAGAAGATAGTGTCACGGTCAACTCCTTTCCGGATTTTATGGTGGATTTGCGACAAGTTTTTGAGGGTATATAAATCTTAGTAAAGATGTAAAAGGGGAAAGGGAGGATTCTAATTTGCTGGATAAAAATGACCGGCTGGTGCTCTTTGGCTATGGAATTTTTGAAACCCTAAAAGTCAATGGCCTGCATATTGAAGTTCCCCGGTTGCATTACCGGCGCATGTGCAAAGGAGCGGCACAGCTGGGTATTCCTATGCCGGGTTATGAGGTTTGGAGAGAAGAGTTGGAGCAAAATGTGCAAAGGGAGGCCTCCGCTGCCGGCAGAGAGGGCACGGCATTTGCCCTAAGGGTGACCTTAAGCGGGGGAGCGGGGCAGGAAGTACCCCCCCAGTGGCTTTATCATAGCCGTTCTATCCCCTATAAGGAAAAAGACTATCAAGAAGGGATACCGATAGCCATCTTAAGTCGTCCTCGTAACGAATATTCCCCTCTGGTACAGATTAAGAGCACCAACACTATGGAGAATATCCTGGCTAAGCAAGAAGCTGAGGAAAAAGGAGCCAGAGAAGGACTTTGGCTCAATACCAAGGGCTGCTTAGTGGAAGGGACTCTGAGCAATTTATTTTTCGTCAGGAAAGGAACTCTTTACACCCCTTCTCTGTCATGCGGTTGTTTACCGGGAACTCGCCGCCAAATTGTTCTGGAGTGTGCGCAAAAGCTTGGCATCCCTTGGGTGGAGGGGGAGTTTCCCTTGGCATTCCTGGAAGACGCTGAAGAAGTCTTTTTGACCAACGCTTTAATGGGGATTCTGCCGGTGAGTCGGGTGGGTGAACGAAGGATTGATATAATGGATTCTGTTAAGGATTCGTTGAGGCTGCGCATTAATGAGCTCTATCATAATTACATTACCAGCTGCTCTGGTTCTCGATGAACCCGGCAGCTGTCAGGAAGCCAAAAAACCTCACGCTTTTTATAAACGTGAGGTTTTAGCTTATGGACTTATTTCTTTATTCGTGCGATGACATCAATCAGGCTACCCAGCAATTCAGGAGTCAATCCTGCCTCTTCAGCTTTCTGAAGAGTGGGCAGATAGGCTGAATAATGTTCTTTAAGGTAAAGCGGGGATTTCTTATCATTTTGTTTATACGCTATGGCAGGTGGTGTGCTTGGCTCTTCTATTAATAGTGAAGCCACGGAGACATTCAGTGCTTTGGCTAATCGGTAGACTGTATCTATGCTGGTAGATTGGCGCTTGCCGGATTCAAGCTGGCTGATAAGACTGCGGGCGACGCCGGATATTTGGGACAACTCGGCGGCGCTTAGTTTCTTGTCTTTGCGTATTTTTCTGAGTTGTTTTCCTAGTTCAAGCACGAGATACCCCTCTCCATTTTGCGATGATTAGACATATCAATGATACGCTTCATTCTTGCTGAGGGTTCAATTTCCTTTAATTATTTACAAGATTAAGCGTTATGTGCTATACTATTCGCAATATTATACATCGTGAAGGGGATAGCAGAGATGGAGAGGGATAATAATTTGCGCGAATGGCGTTTAGCCAATGGTATGACATTGAAAGAGCTGGCCCAGAGGACTGGTCTTGATTATAGGTACCTGAGCCAACTGGAAAGGGGATTGCGTAAAGGGACCCCCAACACCTGGATTAAAATCGCGAAAGAGCTGCAGGTGCCTGCTAAGACCTTCTTTCCCGATGAGATTAAGGAAGCCGGAGCTAAGTATTCATGTTTTGGGTAAAAACAAGAGCTCCCCTCGTCTGAGGGGAGCTCCTACAATTTGTGAGCAGGAAGCATTCAGTTTTTTCTTTGTAATTCTTTTTAAAATTACAGGCTTTATACTGTATTACCCTTCCGCATCCCCTGGGGTTTCTGTTCCGGATTCACCCTCAGTCCCGGCAGCTTCGGCTCCTGAATTGGTGCTTTCCGGTTCAGTGGGGTCAGGTTCGGCAGGTGTTTCCGGTTCCTGAGGAGTTTCAGGTGCCGGCTGCTCAGGTTTGGGGTCCGGCTTGGGTTTGGCGGGCAGCTCCGGTCCTTTGGCGATGATCTTGTTGGAGGGGATATAGGAGCTTCTGCCCAGACTCTGGGTTTCCACGACCTGCCCGTTGACTTTGATGGTACGGGTGGCAGTAGCTATATAGCCATTTTGGCCATTTTGTTTAACGATTTGAGTTCCGGGGGCTAAAGTTGAGTCATGGATGATTTCGGTTTCAAAGGGAATCACCTTTTCCACTTGATTGGTGATAACGATTTCCTGTCCGGAAGTTTTTTTCCCGTAGAACTCAATGGTTACGGAGCCGTTGCTGATTTTGGAGCGGAGGAGGAGATAGCCGCCGGTAGTATTGCGCATCTTCAGGTCGATGGCCCCATAGACCACGGTAGCGTCCTGTCCAAGGGGGACATAGGCTACAGCCAGACCATGATTCGTCCGTTCTTCGATCTTCAGATTGGCCAAAAGTCCGGTGTTATAGAGGGTACTGGAGACTTGGCAGATTCCGCCGCCCAGGCCGGGAACGAATTCACCGTTGACTACAATGAGAGCGTCCTGGTAGCCTTTATCGCCGGTCCGTTCGCCAACGATTTCATTAAAGGATATGATTTCTCCAGGTTCGATAAGGGTTCCATCCAAGGCTTCGGCAGCGAGACGAACATTGGCTGTACGCTCGAGATTGGCGGCATCAAACCAAGTGGTATGGCTGGCAATCAGTCCGTCAATTTTTTTGGCTTCCAGATCCGCTGCTCGGAGCACCGGTGCTACTTCCTGAAGCTCGACTTTAAGCGGTGCAGGATCTTGGAAAGGCTCCAGCTCTTTGATCTGGCTTACCAGGGTATCCGCCTGAACAGCTTGCCCTGGTTGATCGGGCTGGATTTCCATGAGATTATTGGCGCTGATTTTAAAAGTGGCATCCACAGGTTCTTTATTGAATAGAGCAAGGCTTTCGGCGAGGGTTTCGGAGAGCCGTTGCTCATCCCAGGTCAGTCCCAGCTCAAAACGGGCATCCTGGGCAGTGGTTGCTTTTTGGGTTCTGGCGAAAAGGGAGGCCTTGCGGCCAATCTTATAGGCTTCATTGAGCGGGGTCTCTAAATCTACTTGGGGATTCAGAGCGGTCAGGGGAAGGGAAGTGACTTCTCTACCCGCCTGGAACTCCAGGGGCTGGGCTAACCACTTTTCAAGGGTTTGATTGATTTTTTCCTGGGCCTGCTCTTTGGTCAGGTTGCCTACGTCGATCCCGGAGATGGTGATGCCTTCACTGAGAAGGTGGTCGTCCTTGGCGTAGAGCATAAAATTAATTCCCAGAGTGATGGCCAGAGTGAGGCTGATAAACAGCAGGGCTAATCCTACATATTTTTTGGTTTTCAAGTCTTTTCCCCCAAATTAGTCATCTGTCATACGTACTTATTATAATTCCACGCAAAAAAGAAATTTCCTCTATACAAGTAATGCATGGATTGCCTATTTTTGTAATGGACTGCAAGAAATTTTGCCTGTTAAAAGAGGAGTGTCACCACTGAAGCAGTCGGTGACACTCATTTGATTATCTGCGTCGGGATCTTGGCTTTCCATAAGCGACATTTCTGCTTGCGGTCGGGTTATCTGAGTCGGTTTGTTCTTCCTCAAGGGGATCCAAAGGCTTTAAAATATCCTCCATGTCAGCCTCTGTTTCGGTTTCTTTGCCATGACTTGCTGCTGCCGGGACTTCTTCTGAAGGCCGTGCCGGCTGCTTCGCATCCTCCAAGAGGCGGCTTGTCCCAATAAACTGGGCTCCCTGGTCGATCTTAAGCTGCTTGCTGAAGATATTCCCTTTCATACGGGCAGTGGCACATAGTTCCAAGGACTCCTGAGCGACGATATCTCCCCGGACCTCCCCCGAGATGCTGATGGCACCGGCCTGTATATTGGCGTCGATGACAGCGCTGGGCCCAATGATCAGGTCTCCGTTCAGGGCAATCTGTCCTTGGATTTTTCCGTCGATACGGGCATTGCCTTTTAAGGTAAGCTTGCCGTTAAATTCGGCATCAGCGGCGATATAGGTCGTCTCACCTGAAGTGGCGGAAAAAGTACTGGAAGTGCGTTTCGGACTTTCTGGTTTACCCCACATGCTCTCATTGCTCCTTTGTAAAATCAGTAAATTGCAGAGGATCGACAGTCTTGCCATTGACTCTGGCTCCATAATGAAGATGGGAACCGGTGCTGCGACCGGAATTCCCGCTATAGGCGATGAGGCCGCCTTTTTCTACTTTGTCCCCCACTTTGGCCAGCAGGCGGGAATTATGGCCGTAGATGGTTTCGATGCCATTGCCATGATCGATTTCGATTAAATACCCGTAAACCCGATCATAACCGGAGACAGAGACGACACCGGATGCTGTGGCATAGACCTCAGTACCATAATTACAGGGAAAATCCACACCGTTATGAAACTCTTTGGAATATCCGCCAAAAGGGTTGCGGCGGTAACCGAACTCTGAAGCCACAGTGAGCGGTATCTTTAAAGGGGCGAGGCTGGGAGTGTGCTCAATTTCCTCCTGATATGCCAAGGCCAGGTTGTAGTAGTCCTGAAGAAGGTTTAATTCCTGGGAGATTTGTTCCGGATCACTGATGACGGCCTGAGGAGCAAAGGGAGCTGCTTCTCCCCGGCTCAGGCCTGCGGACGCTGTCGCCTTCGTTCCGGTGGTGGCAAAGGAAGGGGTCTCACTGGGATCCAAATTCAGGATGGACATCAGTTTAAGTTCTAACTCCTGGATTTGGGAAATATCTTGAGTTACCTGAAGAGATTCTTCCTTAAGGCGGGCGATCTCTTGGTCCTTGACCTCATTTTCCTGTTGCAGCTGTACCATAGCGGCCAGCTGGGCTTGCTGAGACCCTACAGTATGTGAAAGGTAGAGAGTATAGGAAAATAAACTGATCACAAGCAGACCTAATGAACACAAGCCGGTGATAACGAGGCGCCTGCCCTTGAGGGTTACCTGAAATTGTCGGGTGGGGCCATGATCCGGAGGTATCATTAAAAAGGTATATTTGTTCTTCACGAATCCAGACTCCTTTTTCTTTTATCCTGGTCAGCCAGGAGGAAGAGCGGTGTCTTCCTGGTCGGCAGGGTTAGTTTCCGTGGGGACCATATCCTTTGGCACCAGATTTTTTGGTACGGCATGATCCTGTGGTTCGCTTTTGGCTTTGATTTCCGCTTTAGCCTGGGCTCTGACGGTTCCTTTTAAGCGGAACTCGCGCCAGATAGCCATGAAAAAGACGATAAGAGCTCCGGCTAAAACCGCTCCTAATATAATTAATACTAAAGGAACCTCGGCCACATACCAAAAAAAGTTGATGGCCACGGGGGCAGCATTCTGTACGGCAAAAATGGCGACGAATAAAGCAACCAGCAGGGTGAATATCAAGAAGATCATCTAAGCACCCCTTTCTTTAATCTTATTCAGCATACTGAAAAATAATAAGAAATTAATAGAGAGACCATCCTTCATTTTCGACCTTATCCTTGGGGAATCCTGCCACAAGACGAAAAACCTGCAAAATTTTCTTGGTTCTGCATAGTTTAGCCAGGAATCAAGCGTAAAATTATTTGCAAATTATTTCCCATGTTTAAACTAAAGCGTGCAGGAATAACTATAAATTAGCGAGAAGATATTAGGTTAATAAGCGTGCTATAAAGGCGAAGAAGTATCGTACTGTGAGGAATTTATAGTGAAAGAGGAGAAGAATCGAAGGTCTTTGTCCTGGAATTGGCCCTTGAATGTGATGGACTATGATCAATCCACCCAGCATATTTTTGCCCAGGTCTTTGAGTTTGCTCAGGAGGGTATCTGCATCACCAATGCCCAAGGGGATATTATCTACGTCAATCCCGCTTTTACGAAAACCACAGGCTTCACCCTGGAAGAGTCTCTCGGGAAAAATCCGCGGATACTCAAATCCGGGCGGCATTCCTATGGGTTTTATACTCAGATGTGGAAGGATTTGACCAAGAAAGGCCAATGGCAGGGGGAGATTTGGAATAAGCGGAAAAATGGGGAGATCTACCCGGAATGGCTGAATATTCATGCGGTTCGCGATGAGAAAGCCGTGCTCACCCATTATGTCTCTATTTTTCGGGATATGACTGATGAAATGCTGATCCTTAAAGAGGTTCAATTAGCGGGACAGATTCAGAAAAATATTTTAAGGTCGGATTTCTCCGATGAACATCTCAAGATGAGGAGCATCTATCTCCCTTACCACCATCTGAGCGGGGATTATTACGATTATCGCTGGGATGAGAAGAACCGGATCCTGAAAGGATTCCTCTTTGATGTCATGGGTCATGGGGTGGCGGCAGCGCTGCAGGTGACTGCATTAAGGGTTCTTTTTCGTCAAGTGGTAGGACGCAAAATTCCCCTGGCGGAGAAGGTGGAATGGGTGAACCATGAGGCAAAAAGCATTCTCCCGGAGGATAGCTTTGCTGCGGCTATCTTTTTCGATATCGACATCGGTCAGGGCAAGTTCAGCTATGTCATGGCCGGGATCAATCATTTGCTGTACTATTCGTCGGAAAGGGGACAACCGGGGATCAGGGTCTTAAGCCAACCGGGTCTCTTCCTGGGGATTTCAGAGCACGCGGAGTTTGAAGAGCATGAGTGTTCCCTTAAAGCTGGGGATGGGATGATTCTTCTCACAGATGGATTTTATGATTTGGTTCAAGAGAAAGAATGCCCTCTTCAGGTCATGACCATAGAAAGCACTTTGCATTGGCTGGATTCCTTATCCACAGGCAACGAACTGAACGATGATGCCACTGCGTTAGGATTTATCTGCTGCTAACCGCCGGTAGTTGCAGCGAAGGAGCGTAATGAGAGAAAAGGTGGGTGGGGGATATGCGGCAAAAGCTTATGCGTAAGACCTTTCATTCAGCGCAGGAGTATCGCCATGATCGGGAACAATTGCACCAATGTCTGCAAAAGGCTTTAGGGAATAGGGGTGGGGGGACAACCTTATCTGAGAATGAAGTAACAATGCTGGAAGTTGCCCTGAATGAGGCGGTAAACAATGGGTTTAAGTACGCCCAGGGCAAGGTCTCTGCTCCCGCGGTAACGCTGAGTATGTATGTGCTTCACTCCAAATTTCTGGTCATTCGGGTCAAGGACAATGGGAGCGGATTCCGGGCAGATCAAGTGATGGCTAAGGTCTCGGCCTTGGAAGAAGACGAGGAAGAATGGGAGTGGGGGGAGTCCGGCCGGGGGATATACATTATGGAAGCGGTTATGGATGAAGTTCGTTATAATGCCAAGGGCAACTCTGTGGTTCTTTTAAAAACATTAGCTTAAATAATAGGGAGGAAAAATCATGTCAATAGATATTCGGGTGAATAGGCAAGAGGTTTTTGTGGAATTAGAAGGCAAGATTTATGTGGAAGACGCTGCTGTCATGAGAGAAAGGCTGCTTCCCCTGATTGAACAAGGGAAGTCTCATTTTGTTTTTGATACGCATAAATTAAACTATATCGACAGTTCAGGTCTGGGTGTGCTGGTAGCCATTCATAAGCGTGCTATTGAGCGCGGGGGCGGGATTATTGTTCAAGGACTTCAGGGCGCGGTTAAGGAGCTTTTTCAATTAACCCGTCTGAACAAGGTATTTGAGATACGATAGGGGGGTATTATGCCCTGGGATGAGGTGAGAGCATGAAAATTGGGGTCCGGTTTCGTGTTTTGGGAGCATTTATTGGCATTATCTCCATCTTTGTCATAGCCATTGTGATCACCAATTATCTGCAGATTAAGATCAATGACGAAGTTGACGATATCTTTGGCCATACGGCCTTGATGACCTCAGCACAAGCCATGAAGACTGAGGTCAGCAGTGCCCGGAATGAGAGCGAATTCACAGCTGCCAGGACATGGCTTGAGGGGATGAGAGAGAATGAGTACTTGTCTGCCGAGGATCGGCAGGATTTAGATAAAATCGAAACGATGTTGCTTGCCTATGAGGCGACTCCTCTGCTCCAGGCTTTGGATGCCCTGATCGAGAGACAAACAGAGGTTTTAGCCGCTAATGAAGAATTAATTCATAAGAATATTAACAGGATGACCTGGGTGAGCTGGGGCGGAACTCTGGTTGCAGTTCTGGCGGCTTTGTTGATGGCCTATCTGTTGACACGCTATATTTTGCGGTCCATCAGCGAACTGCAGGAAACCATGAGCAAGGCTGGTTTAGGGGATTTGACGGTTTCGGCACCTGTCCATTCCAGTGATGAATTCGGGGATTTGAGTGCCGCCTTTAATGTGATGATGACCCGTCTGTCCGATGTGGTGAAAAATGTCCGGGAACTGACGGAGAATCTGGCGGCGACCTCTGAGGAATTGGCTGCCACCAGCGAAGAAGCAACGGTAGCCGTGGCTGAGGTCAGTGAAAGCATGCAGAATGTAGCCAACGAGTCCGATCTGGGGGCAAAATCCATCGTGGAAGCGTCACAGGTACTTTTAGAGCTTTCCTCCCTGACCCAAATCGCCAAGACCCAAAGCCAGTCGGCAGCGGTGAACTCCCAGCAGACCATGGATACGGCTGACCAAGGTAAAAGCACGGTGGATGATGCCATCAACCGGATGCATACTATTCACGCCAAGACGTCAGAGACAGAAGAATTAATGCAGCAGCTCAGTGAACTCTCCAAGCAGATCGATTCCATTACGGTGACCATTACCGGGTTGGCGGATCAGACCAATCTGCTGGCTTTAAATGCAGCCATCGAGGCCGCCCGGGCCGGGGAGTCCGGCCGTGGATTTGCTGTGGTGGCGGAAGAGGTCCGGAAACTTGCCGAGCAGTCCACTCAAGGAGCGAAAGATGTGGCGGGCCTGGTCCAAAAAGTTCTGCTTGGAGTGGAGGATGTGGTCCAGGCTACCAAGTTAACCCGCCAAGAGGTGGAACATGGGGTCCAGATCATGAACCAAGCCGGCAATGCCCTGAATAATATCTATGGCGCCGTCAAAAAGACAGCTGAGGATGTTCGCTCCAGTGTGGAAGTCACTGATTCAGAGGTGGCCAGTTCGGGAAAAATCGTGGCCTTGATTAATTCGGTGGCAACGGTGATTGAGAATACATCCTCTCATGCTCAACAAGTGGCGGCATCTTCTGAAGAGATCAATGCCTCCCTGGAGACGGTGGCTACAACGATTCAGGGTACCGCCTATCTGGCTCAGGATCTGAATCAGAAGGTGGAGCATTTTAAGCTGGCCAATTCAAACCTAACTACGGTGGAGATCCTGGAGAAAGCTAAAACCGATCATTTGCTGTGGAAATCCCGGATTGTCAACATGCTTAAAGGCCTTGAGGAAGTGGCCCCGGAAGAAGTGACCTCTCACCAGCATTGCCGATTGGGGAAATGGTATTTCCGGGAAGACAATACCCTCAAAGGCTATTCGGAATTTAAGGCATTGGATGAACCCCATCATCAAGTTCATAAAATGGCCCAGGAGGCGGCCAAGGCCTACCATGAAGGGGACGTTAAGCTGGCTCAGGCTTGCTTGAAGAGGCTGGATAAGCACTCCAACAAGGTCATTAAATGCATCAATGGCCTGATCGAAAAGGAAAAAGCTAGAGAAAAGCAATAAGGCTGCGCAATGAGACAAGGGGACAGGAACCTTGTCTCATTTTGGTGAAAAACGTCGGCTAAACCTCGACATTATTTTCGATATTTTTTTAAATATTTAGTTTAGAATAACTTCAGAACTTGCGGCTTTGTTTCTGGAAAATTTGTCAATGCCAGTGTGACTAAAATAACTCTCGTAATATGCATTGCATCAACATTCGTGTTTCTGCTGTCTTGTAAACTGAAGCTGTTACCATCGAAGAGAAAGTGGTTGAATGCTATGGAACATGTCGATTTACTTGAGGAAATTGAAGAGCTCAGATGTCAACTTTATACCTTATCCTGTGATAAGGATCTGGCGGACCCTGAGGTGGTCCGGATGAGCCAGGAATTGGACAGCCTATTAAATTTATATTACCGGACCTGCCTTTCACGAGATTATCGGAAAGTTGGCTGAAGGGCTGGGTTACTCACCCCAAAGCAGCGTGTGCTTTGGGGATTTTTGTGTTATTATTTTTATTAAAACAAGGAAAAAAGGGAGGATGAAGTATGTTGGATTATACAGGGATTGCCTGGGTTAATGGTGAATTTTCCAGCTTGCAGGAGGCCCGGGTTCCTTTTTTGGATCGAGGATATTTCTTTGGTGACGGAGTCTATGAGGCGGTCAAAGTCTGTGATGGCAAGCTCTTTGCTTTGCAGGAGCATCTGAAGCGTTTTGAAAGGAGCATGAAGGAGATTCGTATCACTCCGCCTAAGACCACTGAGGAGCTGACAGCCCTTGTCTTAGAGAGTGTGGAAAAAGCCGGCCTCCCCAATGCCATGGTGTATCTGCAGGTTACCCGGGGGATTGGACCCAGGATGCATGCTTTCCTGCCGGAAGGGGAGCCGATGGTCACTTTATTTGTGGCCCCCATGACCTCTGTGGAAGAAAAAGTACGTAAGGCAGGGGTAAGCTGCGTTACCGTACCTGATGAGCGATGGGCTCATCCTCATATTAAGACCCTTAATCTTCTGCCCAATGTATTGGCCAAGCAAACTGCGGTAGAGCAGGGCGCCTATGAGGCGATTTTAGTGCTGGGTACAGAACCCGGTGGGGGGCTGATTACGGAAGCCTCCAGCAGCAATGTGGCTGCAGTCATCAGGGGAAAGGTTGTGACCCCGCCTCTTAATGGACGAATCCTTCCTGGTGTAAGCCGGGCGATCATGCTGGAGACCGCTCGTGAAGCCGGAATCGAAGTGGAGGAGCGGGAGATTACCCTTGAGGAGTTGCGCGGTGCTGAAGAGATTATTCTTACCAGTACGGGGTGCGAGGTCTTAGGCGTAGGAAAACTGGATGGTGTGACAGTGGGAGAAGGGGGAGCCGGTCCTATGACTGAGAGACTGTATGAGATTTTTATGGCAGGATGGGAGAAAAGACTGACAAGTGTAAAATCTTGAGGGTTGTTTTTTCATCACACAAGGGATAGACTGGGTCCCGAGGGTTAATCCTCGGGATTTCTCTTTAAAGTCGACAAAAGAAGAGGGGATAAAGTGGGCGTAATAGACTCTTCAAAACTGGTCCAATGGTTTAATCAGGTCAAGAGGGATTTGCCTTGGCGCAGGACAAAGGATCCCTATGCAATTTGGGTATCTGAGGTGATGCTTCAGCAGACTCAGGTAGTTACCGTTATTCCGTATTATCTGCGGTTTATGGGACGATTCCCCACCCTCTCTCACCTTGCGGAGGCGGAGCAGGAGGAAGTGCTGGAGTTATGGCGGGGATTAGGGTATTATTCTCGGGCCAGACGCTTGTGGGAGGGGGCCCGCTACGTGGTGAAGATGGCGGAGGGAAGCATGCCGAAAGATTATCAGTCCCTTCTTCATATTAAAGGTGTCGGTGACTATACTGCGGCAGCCATTGCCAGCATTGCTTATGAAGAGCAGGTTCCCGTCATGGATGGGAATGTGAAGCGGGTGGTGAGCCGCCTGCTCCGTTGGGAAGAGGATGTGGAGAAAGCCCGATCAAGACGGGTTTTTCTTGAATACCTTGGGGAAGTGATACCCGGAGATTGTCCGGGGGATTTTAATCAAGGGATGATGGAGTTGGGGGCAACGGTATGTACTCCGAAGAACCCCCGCTGTGAGCAATGTCCCCTCCAGGAGGACTGTGAGGGCTTTGCTCTGGGTGATCCCCAAGTGTACCCTGTGAAAAAAAGCAAAGAGAAACCCGGGTCGGCTTTGCGGCCTACCTTGATCCTGCTGCACCAGGGGCGGGTGCTCCTGAAGAAGAGGCCCTCCACAGGGCTTTTGGCTGATTTGTGGGAGTTCCCCGGGGAAGAGATGATGGTACCCAGACTGGAAAGCTATAGAGGGGGCAAGGAATTCTCCGGTGATGCTGTGAAGGTTGCGGAGAGAGTTGGCGAAGAGATAAGCCGGTACGAATACAATTTGGATTTTTCCTGGTATGAACTGTATAAGAATCAGATAGGGGATTCCGCTTGTGATGAGGCTGTGCAAGAACTGCTTAGCCGCCGGCCCAGCCGGAAGGGTCCCTTAGTTCATACATTTAGTCATCGACGCTGGCAAATCTATTGGCTGGTCCTCAATCTTGATGAGGTGATGGACAAAACGGCGCAGGTCAGGGAGAATGAGGATTCCCTGAAGCGGGATGGTCTATGTTGGCTGGATGTTAAGGAATTGGACAAAATCGCTTTACCCGTGGCCTTTCAAAAAGTTTGGGCAAAAGTACAAGCTGAGGGATCAGCTGAAGGATCATAGGAGGAGATTTTTAGAGGAGATGCCTCTTAACCGACAGGATTCACAGAAGGCACGTCGAATTCTAGTTGAGATAAGGGGGATAAAGTGATGACCAAATTCAGTATGTTTTGCAGTAAATTGATTAAAGCCAAAACAAAGGCGGGAAGAATCCTTACAGCTTCCGCTTTGGCCTTGATCTTAACCGTATCCGCTCCGGCTGCGGCTTTGGGGAGTCCGGTAGACGATGTGCGATCCTTATTGGAGAGCCAATATGTGGATCCGGTGGATCCCTGGGTGCTCAGCGCTGCCAGTGTTGAGGAGATGCTTAAGCGATTGGACGATCCGCATACTGTCTTTTTTACGCAAAAAGAGTACCAGAATTTCCTTAATTCCATGGACTTAAGTTTTTCCGGGATCGGAGTATATATTGAACTGGAGCCGAGGGGCTTGGAGATTGTCGGTATCATCCCGGGTTCACCGGCTGAGGAAGCCAAACTCAAAACAGGGGATATTATTGCTCAAGTCGGCGGCCAAAGCCTGGCGGGGCTTTCTCAGGATGCGGCGACCGCTCTGATCAAAGGCCCCGAAGGGACCACTATAGATATCGTGGTCCTGCGGGGAGAAGAGCGCCTTAGTTTAAAGGTGGCCCGCAGAGCGGTGGAAGTTCCTACCGTGAGCGGAGAAATGCTCAATGAAGACATCGGTTATGTGGCCATAGAGTCTTTTGGGGAGACCACTGAAGACCTATTTGAGCAAGTCGTTAAGGAATTGGACAAACAAGGGGCCGATGCCTGGGTCATGGATCTGCGCAATAATCCGGGCGGGTATCTGGACTCAGCCTTAAGCCTGGCAGGATATTTTATCGGTGAACAGACAGCCTTGCAAACGAAAGACCGCTCACAGAAGTTTGAACCTTACCAAGCAGAAAAGCAGGAATTTGTAATTGATGAGCCGGTAGTCTTCTTAACGAATGAAAACAGTGCCAGTGCCTCGGAGATTTTGACGGCAGTGGTTAAAGACTACCAAAAGGCGGTGGTAGTAGGAGCCAATACTTATGGCAAGGGCTCTGTCCAGAGCTTATGGCAGCTCACCGATGGCGATGTTCTGAAGATTACAGTGGCTAAGTTCTATTCTCCTTATGGAAAGGAGATCAATGGGGTAGGGATTTCTCCCGATGTGGAGATTCTGGAAAATGATCCCCTGGAGATGGCTGTATTGATGTTGGAAGGATCTATTCAGGAGAAGGGTGATGGACAGGAAGTCACGGACCTTGTTCAGTTCACCGCCGGGGGTAAGGATTGGAATCTCTCCCTTGAGCAAGCGAGGGATCCTGAATACTGGTCGGCTTATCGGGAACTTATTGAAAACAACTCCTTCCCCGGAGGATTTTCCTGGCGGCATAACTCAGATTGGGCAGCCGTTTCCCAGAGTGAACAGGATGCCGTATGGCCTTTATTCTATCCGGGTTATCATGGGATGAGTGAGCTTAAGGACCTTGCCGTTGATAAGACCTTTACAGTGCGGTTTACAGCTCCCATCGATTTTAAGAGTGTGACCGAGAATTCTTTCGAGCTGATTGAGAGTGAGAGCGGCAAGCGCATGCCTGTGACCTTTGAGCAAGTGGATGAACGTTCGGTTAAAGTGATCCCGAAAAGCCTTCTCGAACCGGAGAAAACCTACTGGCTCCTTACCCATCAAGGAATTGCCGCTAAGGATGGCTCTATCCTGAAAGAAGGAGCGCTGACCGTCGGGACCACCGGGGCAGGCCATTAAATTCCGGGCAGCGGCTTATTGATAGGTGTGTTAACGCAAGGGAGTGAGCTGATGGAAAAGAGGAGTGGAGATGCTGGGTTGTGCTGCTCCAAGACGGTTACCTTACCCCGTTTAAACCGGCTTAACCCCTCTTTGGAGAGTACGGCGCTGAAGATTATGGAGGAGTCGGGAGAACTGGCTCAGGCCATTGGGAAGTTTCGCGGTCTTAATGGGGAGCGGTTGAGGGTCAAAGAGACTGAGGCCATGCAGATGGTGGCTCAGGAACTTATCGATGTGGCTCAGACGGCGGTGACGATGATGTTTGTTTTAGAGGAACAGTACGGTATCGACATTGAAAAGATTTTAGAGGAGCATGTCTGTAAACTTAAGCAAAAGGGCTATTGTGATTAATATGTGATTGATGAAAACGGGGGCTGTTTTCTATACTTTTGGCAAAAAGTAAGGAGACGGCTCCTGTACTATTTTTAGCTCTTTCGCCAGGCGGCGAAGGTTTATAAGTGCATAAAATTACAATAAGATTTCGGTGAATGTTATAAAAATCGTCCTTCTTGGGAAAGACTAGAAATAATTTATGAACTCAAGAGGTGATTTTGTTTGCCACACCGAAGATGCCGAAAAACCACGGCGATTTTCCTATGCTTGGTCATGACATTATTCTGGTGTCAAGGGATGGTATGTCCAGTCAATGGGGAATTAGGTACGAATACTTTTGAAATAGTGGATATCGAAGTTTTGGATCCAGTCCAAATCGTTGATCTCCAAGCAATGGGTGTCAACCGCGGCGAAGCGGAAAATAGGCTCATGGAAACAGACAATAGTACGGCAATGGAAGAAACGATAACTGAACAAGAGGAAGCTGCCCTCAGTGATGAATTGGCTGTCCCAGAGGATGAACAGATGATCGTAGTACAGAGTGGAGATACTTTATCAGCAGTTGCTCATCGGTATGGAACAACGATTGCCGAACTGATGAAGCTCAATACGATCAATGAACCCAACACCATCGGCGCAGGTCAAACCTTGCGTATTCCCGCTAAAGGAGATGCAATGGCGGATTCAGCCGCGGAACCATCCCGCGGCAGAACTCCAGTTGTTCAAGTTACTCAGGAAGAATTGGAACTCCTTGCTCGTGTGATTCATGCTGAGGCAAGAGGGGAAGACTTTGAGGGTCAAGTGGCGGTAGGGGCAGTGGTGCTCAATCGGGTTGAGGATCAGCGTTTTCCCGATACGATCCACGATGTAGTGTATCAGCCGGGTGCCTTTACGGCTGTTCTCGATAAGCAAATCCATCTTACCCCCAACCAAAGTGCTTATCGTGCGGCAGAAGCCGCCTTAAACGGCGAAGATCCCACCGGAGGGGCGATTTATTATTATAACCCCAGGACAGCCACGGATCGTTGGATTAAGACCCGGCCTGTGGTAAAAACCATCGGCAACCATACCTTCAGCATCTAAGTGAATCAGGGGGACAGGTCCCTTGATTCAAATATCATTTCTACCTAACACCAAATATCAAGGTGGCACATATTCTAAAGGGAGAAGTTTGTCGTCGGGAGGGAGAAATGTGAGATTTACCTGGGATCAGGGAAATGGTTCCTTTGGACAGATGGACCCGAGAGTACCCCGCCGGCTTGATACCTACCAAGGAATGTCCATGGGAGGGATGCCTGGACAAAGCCCGGGATGGGGCCAAAGCGTTTATCCGTCAACCACGGCTGGGGGGGGCTATAGCTATGGGTCGGCCCCGGGTGGAATGGCTCCGGGTGGAGTGGCCCCGGGAATGAATCCCGGGGGAAACGCCCCGGGAGTGCCCCCCGCCGGGATGTCAGCGGGAATGCCGCCGATGGGTATGTCTGCCGGAATGCAGGGCATGGGTCCAATGGGTCCTTCTCCGGGAGGAAGTATTCGCAATAATTTAGGATCGGAGTTAAAAAAGCGAGGGTTTTTCCAGAAGGATGGCCAAATCAATAACTCACGTGGCGGGGTTTTTGGTGCCAAATCCTACAAACCAGCGACACAACCCCAGGGAGGAAGAACTATGACAGGTCCTTTTTCATTCTTAAGCAGCGGGGGTGGAGCGGGGGCTCCGGGGATGCAGCCCCGTCAATTGGTTTTGGAGGCTGCTCAGCCAGGGGTAAATGCCAATGGTATTGCCTCTATTTCCAATGATAATGTGTTTTCTTGTATCGCTAATTTGCCGTCGCCCAATTCTTTAGTAGGAGGGGTTGGCACGTATGCGGCTTATCTTGTGGACAGCAAGGGTCAAACCGGATTTTTGGCCGGTGTCTTAAGGCCTGTGGGCAATGGCGTGTATCAAGCACAGTTTCGCAGTCAGGTTCCTCTCCATCACTACAGCCGGGTCATTATTACCGTAGAGAATCCTCAACAGCTGGGCCATGTTCCCCAAGGCCCTATTATTCTGCAGGTGAGACAAGCACCGGGACCGATCCGTTTTCTGGCTCCCATTAAGAAAGCTGGAGGGTCTGTATGGGGTAAGGTTACCGGGTTGGTGCAGAGACGTTCCCCAGCCCCGGAGGTTATGGAGGGGGTTGCCGCTGAAGATTCGATCATAGAACCAACCCAGCCGTAAGCAGCATCAGCCAAAGTTTATGTAAAACCCAGTGAAGGTGACATGATAGTTTTGGGGTCAGAGGGAGCTCGGTTATATCTGAGCTCCTTTCTTTATTGGCATAAGAAAAAGGCAATCATAATGATCAAGAACAGAAAGCCAATACTGCTTAAGGTGATGATGATGCCTAAAGTTTTCAAATGGATGGAGGATAATATTGAGTTTGCCGAAAAGACAATGAAGAAAAAGAGGGTAAGAGCAATGAAGCTGGCTCCTGCTGCCGGCGTGTTGAAGACAATGCCAAAATTCCTGCCCTGACTCATAAATTACCCCCTCCATTGTTATTAATATTGGCTTGTTCGGTTAAGAACTGAGCAATGATGGTGATGACTGAGACGATTAAATTTCCTGGAACCCCGGGGAGTTGAAATAAGGGAACATTGAACACTGAGTCTGGTGTACCATCGAAGGTCCCAAAGGGACCGCTTATGGAGAGGGAAAAACTTAGGTGATCAGGAAAGAGGGGTTCATCTCCCCAGGATGCCGCCGAAGAGGCGGTCTGAAAGGCACTGCCTGGACGTATGGCCTGACCCTGAGAGGTCTTCTGAATGAGATCAGCCAGTTGATCCAGAGTCAGGGTGACTGTATAGGACTCTGATGGAGCCTTTGGGGGGGAGGGGGGTGCCGCCACCAGAGAACGTTTGACCAGAAAGTTCATAAGAATATCCAGGCCGGCCACCACCAGGCCGGCATAGGGCAGTTCCACCCTGGCCAGGGGGAAGAGAACGGCCGTAACCGGGACGAAGGGGATGTTGCGCTGGATAGGGCTGGTGACGAGCAGGGAAAGGGAGAGGGGAGCGACAGGCAAGGGGCAGATGGATTCATTCGCTATAGCCAAGTCACTCACCTCCTATCTTGCTCGAGGACTAAAAAAACCAGGTGTAGAGGATAAGAAACCCTCCGATGGTGATCACAATCAGAAAGGCCAGGAGGGTGATAGGGTGGAGAATCTGGTTTTCGAAGCGGGGACCGCAATAATTTTGAGGCCGCATCAGAAGATTCTCTAGCGTTCTTCGGGCAGACCGGGAATTTTAAAGCCCTGGGGCAGCTTTAATCCGGGAGGAAGCTTTATATCCTTAGGAATTTCCATGGTCTTGGACTGTTGGCCCCCTCCTATGGATTCCAAAACCTTTTGAGCCATATTTTTGATTTCGTCAGGCAGGGGAAGCTGATCGGCGCTGGGCATGCCATGGATGGTCGTGGTAATGGTGAGATTAACCATGGCCATGACCCGTTCAAAGCTTTGCTGGGCCTGGAAATAGGTGCGAATCAGGGGATGTTTGTTGATCAGACGGACTTTAAGATCGATAAGGGCCAGTGCATCTTTTTCGGGAATGACCTTACTGATCATCTGAGTGGTAACGATTTGGCGTTCCTTTTCTTGATACTGGAGAAATGCTTCGTTAGCTTCCGGATCGGCTTTGATGGCCGCCTCTGCGGAAAGGATAGCTTGTACTTCGGGGGTTTGTTTGAGCGCTTCCCCAAGTACCCTGGCCTTGTCAATGTAGCTCATTAATGGGGCACCTCCTTCGATTCCTTATACTAAAGTATGCTTTAGAGGCGGTGAAGGTGAGAAAGAAAGGTTTATCAATAATTCGTGAAAAAACTCTTTAATACATATTGACAGATCATGACGAATCGTATAAACTGAGGCTAGTGGTAATACCACATACAACATACCACTGGGACGAGTGGTAAAAAGCAAAAAGGAGGAAATGAGATGAGCAGCCATAAATTCTTATTGCATGAGGCTCAAGATGATGTTGGCGTCGCCGTGCAGGATATTAAGGCCGGCGAGAAAGTCATGGGTGTGGACATTCATAGCGGGGAAGAATTTCATGTCACAGCAAACCATGACATCCAACTGGGACACAAGATTGCTCTCAAGGGCAAGAAACAGGGTGAAAGCTTAATCAAGTATGGTGAAAATGTGGGCAAAGTAACTCAGGATATTAAGGTGGGGGACTGGGTACATACTCATAACTTAAAGACTGCGAGGTGGGATTATGGAAACTAAGATCTTAGGCTATCGTCGGGACAATGGGCGTATCGGTATTCGCAACTATGTACTTATTCTACCCGTTGATGATTTGTCCAACGCCGCTTGTGAAGCAGTTGCCAACAATATTGCCGGAACTCTGGCACTTCCCCATCCCTATGGCCGTATCCAATTCGGAGCCGACCTTGAGCTGCATTTCAAAACCATTATCGGAGCGGGACGTAATCCCAATGTGGCGGCTGTCGTCGTCATTGGTATTGAGCAAAACTGGGCGAAGCGAGTCGCCGATGGCATTGCTGAAACCGGTAAACCCGTAACCTACTTCGGTATTGAGGGACATGGCGACTTAAAAACCATCGAAATGGCTTCCCGTAAAGCCCATGAATATGTAAAATACGCCACCTCCTTGGAAAAAGTCGAGTGTGACTTGAAAGATCTGGTTGTGAGCTTCAAATGCGGTGAATCCGATACCACATCCGGTCTCGCTGGAAACCCAACGGCAGGTGTAGTGGGTGATCGTTTGGTGGAAATGGGCGGAACGGTTATCTTTGGAGAAACACCTGAAACAACGGGAGGAGAGCATATTCTTGCCAAGCACTTTGCTACACCTGAACTTGCGCAGGAATTTTTGAGAGTCCATAAAGACTATATGGACATGATCGAATCCAAAGGAGCCGATCTCTTGGGAACACAGCCAACCCAGGGGAACATTGCCGGCGGTTTGACAACGATTGAAGAAAAGGCCATGGGCAATATCCAAAAGGCCGGCAAGGTCCCCATTATTGGTCTTTTGGAAATGGCTGAAGAGCCGACAAAACCAGGGCGTTATTTTATGAATACATCGGCTGCGGCAGCCGAATGTGTCACACTCATGATGGCAGCAGGAGCAACCCTTCACATTTTCATTACAGGACAGGGTAATATCGTTGGCAATCCCATTGAACCAGTAATCAAGATGTCGGCGAATCCGAAAACTTGTGAATTTATGGCTGAGCATATCGATGTGGATATCAGCGGCGTGCTCAGCAGAGAGCTGACTCTTGATCAGGCAGCAGATAAAGTGATGGAATGCGTCGTGAAAACGGCACGTGGCTGCTTAACTGATGCCGAAGTGCTCAATCATAAGGAATTTGTGCTTACTCGTCTCTATCCCAGCGCTTAAAGCCTCATAACTCCGATAAAGGAATGTGTCGATTTTCCTCGAATTTATAGAAATTATACGTGAAAAAGAAAATAGCGCAAACTAATGGGAATGAGGGTGTAACGTTAAACATAAGTGAGGCAGGGTGAAAGTGTGAAGACAATTGAATTGCCTTATGGGCATGGGACACAATCTTGCTCGATACCGGATGATATTGACTGTGTCTATGGCAGATTAAAATCGGTAGAGCCTAGTATGGAAGCCGGCGAACAAATCTCTGCAGCTTTACTAAATTTAATAGGGGATATCAATTTTGATAAACTTAGAAACGCCAAGTCAGTGGCTATCGCTGTGAGTGATATGACACGTCCTGTGCCCTCTCGCCTCATTTTGGAGAAGCTGTTACCCTGGTTAGCTGAATTTGGAATCCATGGAGACCAAGTTACGGTGCTTGTGGGCGGCGGATTGCATCATCCGGCAACCCAGGAAGAGATGAATTATATAGTTGGTGAGGAATTGCCCAAAAGAGTGAAACAGGTTCTTCCCCACGATGCGGATGACAGAGACTGTCTAAGTTTTTTGGGCACATCTCCTTTAGGAACTCCTGTCTATGTCAATCAACATTTTGCTCAGGCGGATTTTAAAATTGTGACCGGTATGGTTGATGCCCATCAATTTATGGGATTCACCGCAGGCGTTAAAGGTGCGGTCATTGGCTTAGGCGGAAGAGAGACGATCACGGGGAATCATGTCCGGCTTTTTCAACCCGGTGCTGAACTGGGGCAAATGGAAGGAAATCCGGCGCGCATCGATTTAGAGGATTGTGGCCGGATCATTGGGGTTGATATGGTTGTCAATGTCGTACTTAATACCCAAAAGAAGGTCGTTAAAGCTGTTGCCGGCCATCCCAGGGCAGCCCACGGTGCAGCAGTTGAATTTGCCAGGAGTATTTTTGGTGTACCGATGAGTTCAGCTGACATTGTCATTGCATCTCCGGGAGGGTTTCCGAAAGATATCAACGCCTATCAGGCTCAGAAAGCCTTAACCCCTGCCTTGCAGCTGGTTAAGCCGGGAGGAGTCATCATTTTAGTGGCTCAATGCAGCGAAGGGTCTGGAGAAGAAAGTTTTGCCAAGACCATGTCCTTATATGATGATCCGTCAGACCTTGTGACTTCCTTTAAAGAAAAAGAGTTTGTGATCGGTCCTCATAAAGCCTATCTCTGGACCAGAACATTTCTGAAAGCGAAAACAATCCTGGTGTCTGACAAAGTATCCCCGGAATTAGCCAAAATTCTCATGGTTAAGGTTACGAAGAGCCTGCAAGAGGCCATAGATGATGTTCTCCCTGATGATACAGCTGGTTTGAAAATAACGGTATTACCGAACGCCAACTCTGTTATTCCGATACTGAGAGATGAGGTCCCATAAACTAAGTGCTTCGTTCAATGAAGCACTTAGTATCTGACTGTAGGCGCTTGTTTTAAGGAACGTGAAAGATAGTATTAGAACAAGTGCCCGCATAGTGAGCGTTAAAGGAGGAAGGGAATGGGTGAGAATAGTATCGCCGAAGTTGACGACAAGAAGATGACCGGAAAGATTCCGTTTGCCAAAAAGACAGATTTTAAAATAGGAATTACTTTTCTGATTTTATCAATCTTTATCATTGTCCAAGCGAGACAAATGCCCAAGAGCATGCCGGGTGTGGATTTCGGGCCGGGGATCCTTCCTTTGGGGTTAGGTGTTGTTCTTGCTGTTCTTAGCATTATCTTGCTTATTCAATCCTTAGGTGAGAAGAATACGACAACCTCTGTGCTGCGGCGGCAGGATGTGCTTCCCGTCGCAGGATTGTTTTTGGTTCTGGTTCTCTACCTGGGGTTAATGGAGATCCTTGGCTTTGGTATAACCACATTTATGCTTGTCACGTATCTGGCCCATAAACTCGGCAAATATGCTTTGTGGAAATGTGCTCTATTGGGTGCGATCACAGGGGTACTTATTGTTTACCTGTTTCGGACTTTGCTGGACCTTCCTCTGCCCATTGGCTTTTTGGGGTTCTAAAGTTCAACCATCATAAATGACTCTAACATGAATTTCACACAAGTGAGGTGAGTCTGTGGACTTTTCAATGTTAATCAATGGCTTTCTTACTGCTTTAACTCCCGAAAACTTATTGTTTGGGTTCATAGGTTGTTTAGCCGGAACATTGATCGGGGTATTGCCCGGATTAGGACCTACATCAGGAATTGCTATTTTGCTGCCCTTAACCACAATTTTGCCCCCAATTCCAGCGATTATCATGCTATCGGGGATTTACTACGGGGCAATGTATGGAGGGTCTACGACAGCTATCCTGGTTAATATTCCCGGCGAGGTAGGTTCCGTGGCAACGGCCCTGGATGGCTACCAACTGGCTAAACAAGGGAAGGCTGGCCCGGCTTTGGCGACTGCGGCAATTTCGTCTTTCGTGGCGGGAACGCTCAGCCTGATTGGATTGACTTTTTTTGCACCGACGTTAGCCAATGTGGCTCTGCGCTTTGGCCCTCCGGAGTATTTCGCATTGATGATTCTGGCTTTGAGTGTGGTTATTAATCTTACCGGGAGATCGCTGGTTAAAGGCTTAATTTCAGCTCTCATCGGATTCCTGATCGCTATGGTCGGCATGGAATCCGTGACAGGCTATTCGCGCTTTACCTTTGGCAATATTAATCTCATGTCGGGGATCGATTTTATCAGCGTGATCATTGGCTTATTTGCCGTAGGGGAGATATTTTCCAATCTTGAGCATATCGGTGCACCTGTCTACAACGCCAAGCTGCAAAGGCTCTATTTAACGGCCAAAGAGTTCTTCTATATTACGCCAACGATGATTCGCTCAGCGGTTGTTGGGTTTTTCTTGGGCTTATTGCCGGGATGCAGTCCGGGGGTTACCTCTTTCATGTCTTATGACATTGAAAAACGTATCTCCAAGCATCCGGAAACCTTTGGTAAGGGTGACCTGAGAGGAGTGGCGGCTCCCGAGGGGGCGAACAATGCGACAACCAGCGGCGGCTTTGTACCTTTGCTGTCCTTTGGCATTCCTTCCGGACCGGCCTTGGCCGTTCTTTTAGGCGGGTTCATGATGTATGGCCTGCAGCCGGGTCCCACCCTTTTCGAGAAGAACGCTGATCTGGTCTGGGCTGTCATTGCTTCTATGTATATCGGCAATGTTATCCTGATTATCCTGAACCTCCCCTTGGTCCCGTTCTGGGCCAAGCTTGTCAAGGTACCTTATGGGATCTTAGCACCGATGGTCCTGGTCTTCTCTTTTATCGGCGCTTACAGTGTAAGATTCAAGCTGTTTGATGTCGGTGTGGCCATCTTCTTCGGTCTGGTTGGCTGGTTGTTTAAGAAAATAGAGATACCAACAACTCCTTTGATCCTATGTTTAATTTTAGGAACAATTTTTGAAACCTCCCTTCGCCAATCCTTGAACATGTCCCATGGCAGCCTGGTGATCTTTTTCACGAGACCAATTTCTCTGACGCTGCTCGCTGTTGCTGCAGTTTTACTGGCAGCCTCATTGTATACTCGCATTAAAAACCCGGGGGCCGTTCAAGACGCTTTGGCTGAGGAGTCTGAGTGATCATCATGCGGTTAAATAAATTAAGATATGGGGGTAAAAAGATGAAAAGATGGACCAAATTGACAGCTGCCCTGGTTACAATCGGGGCCTTGCTTCTATCAGGGTGCGGAGGTGGCACTCAGGCAACAACTGCTGACGAGAAGAAAGCGGACTTTCCCAAGAAACCTGTAAACATGATTATCGCCTTCACAGCCGGTGGTTCAAGTGATGTTCAGGCCCGCATCGTCGAGAAGTACTGGAAAGAAAATTTCAATAGCCAGCCCTTAACCTTCGATTATCAGGTAGGGGCCGGTGGACAAGTTGGTTTTACAGCGATTACGAAGGGGAGGCCGGATGGATATACCATCGGTGGGGTCAATGTTCCCCACATCAATTTGCAGGCGTTGAGTCCTCAAGGCACCTATAAGATCGAAGATTTCGCTTTTATCTGCCAAGTTGTCAATGATCCCAATCTTCTGGTTGTTCAAGCTAATAGCCCGATGACTACTGTCGCCGACTTCGTTGCCGAGGCCAAGAAAAAAGATGGCAAAATGACCATTGGGGTAGTGGGAACCTTTACCGCACATCATATTGCAGCATTGCAGCTGATGGATTTGCTTGATATCAAATTAACCCTTGTTCCTTTCACTGGAGCTGCTGACGAGAATGTGGCTTTGATGGGCGGCCATGTGGACGCCATGATCGGAAACCTCAATGATGTGATGAGGGATATGAGCAAGTATAAATTCCTGGCCATTGCCTCCGAAGAACGTCATCCCTGGATGAAAGATGTCGCTACTTTCAAAGAACAAAATGTTGACTTCATTTCTGATATTCGCCGTGGCTTTGCAGCTCCGAAAGATATTGATCCGGCTGTATTAAAGGTACTCCGGGAGGGATTTGAAAAGATCTGTACGAACCCTGACTATATTGCGGAAATGGAGAAAATCGGACAGCCTCATGAGTATCTGAATGGTGAAGAATTTACGGAAATTGTTAATACCTATACCAAGACGGTCACACCTCTTGTCGAAAAATATGGGCTTAACAAAACCAATTAAACAATGATTGTTAATGAGAATGGATTTACAGGCAAAGTCCATTCTCATTCCTTTTGATCATTACCCCTGAAGCACGGCATTCTTGGGAACTAAACCATAAAAATGCTTTAATGCTACTGCAATTTAGAAAAGAAAGTGGGATTAGTAGAAATGGGATGGTTTATTAATTTAAAAACAAGTAGAAAACTCTTGATCTGCTTTTTACTAATGGCCCTATTAATCCTGACTGTTGGCATCACCGGGCTGCTTAACCTGGGCAAAGTCAACAATAATATTAAAAAAATCACCATGGATGGCATCCAGCCCATTCTCATTTTAGAAGACTTGAATAAGAGCTTTGTCAAAGGAGCTGCGGAGTTGGCCGGCGTGGTCTGGGAAAGCCAGGTTGCAGAAGACTCTGCACTGATTGGCGATTCCCGCCGGGCGATTGCCCGGTCTATCGAGGATAATGAACATAACGACATATTGCTCCAGCAGTTTCAAACGCTTAATTTAACTGACGAAGAAAAAGAACTGTTAGCGGAATTCAAACGTGAGGAGGCGGTTTACCGCGACTTGCGGGAAAAGGCGCTGACCGCCGTTGAATTAAAAAGTTATGCCTTAGCCGGTGACTTCAATCAGCAAGCCGGCCTGCAGCAGGCTAAAGTCGAAGGAATCATCGATCAGATGATTGAGTGTTCCCTGGCCTATAATGAGGAGCTTCAGCGCGCTTCGGAACAGGACTTTGCCAAGGCCGGCATGGTCATTATGATTCTGACCGCCTGCGGTTTTGTTTTGGCATTGTTATTCAGTCTGCTTCTGGGGAGAATGCTCAGCCGCCCGATTCTGGCCGCCGTTGAACAGGCTGAATTATTTGCCCAAGGGGATTTTTCCACAGATCAGCAAAGAGCTTTCCTGGGCAGGAAGGACGAAATCGGTCAATTAGCCCAGGCCTATGATGAGATCGACAGCAATATGAGCCGCCTTCTGGAACAGGTGATGGCGGCTGCCGAAGATCTCAAGACAGTGGGAGCGGAACTATCGGTGTCGGCTGAGGAGCTGAACGCCCAGGGACAAAACATCAACGCCGGAGCGGAGCAGATTGCGGCAGGGATGGAGGAGACGGCAGCCTCTGCCCAAGAAATGCTGGCCTCGGGGGAGGAGATCAGCAACGGGGCCGGCCGGCTGGCCGGGAAAGCCGCTGAGGGCAGCCGAATCGTCCAGGACATCGAGAAGAAGGCCCAGCAGATGCGTGCCAATGCTGAAGCATCACGGGGAGCGACCCTGAGCATGTATCAGCAGAAACAAGCAGAGATCCTAGCCGCCATCAAAAACGGTGAAGTGGTTCAGGAAATCAGGATCATGGCCGAAACCATCGACGGTATCGCCGGGCAGACCAATCTCCTGGCCTTGAACGCCGCCATCGAAGCAGCCCGGGCCGGAGAGCAGGGGCGGGGCTTTGCCGTAGTCGCCGAAGAAGTGCGGAAGCTGGCTGAACAATCGGCCCAGACCGTGGCGGGAATCCATGCCGTGATCAGCAAAGTCACTGAAGCCTTTAGCCAGCTCTCCCGCAATTCCTCCGACGTATTAAGCTTTATGGAGGAAAAAGTCATTCCCGATTATGAGGTGCTCGTAGAAGCAGAAGGACAATATGCCCGGGATGCCCATCGGGTAGGAACCCTGGTGGAAGACTTCGCCGCCACATCAGAACAAATGCTGGCCGCCATCGAGCAAATGAGCAACGCCATCCAAACCGTTTCCGCTTCCGTCCAGGAAAGCACCGGCAGTTCCCAGGAAATCGCCCACAATATGAGCCGGATGGCCGGGGTGATGGAGCAGGTGGCCAGAGCCGCCCATAGCCAGGCTGAACATGCCATGAACCTGAATACTATGGTGGAGAAGTTCAAAATATAGAGCTTCGTTGATTGATAGCTATAGCTTATTAACCCTCCTTAATCGTTAATTATCACCCCGGATTAACTATAGTGTATAATTTTTTTAAAGATGGAAATGCAAGGGTCAATAAACTTAAAAGTAAATCGTTTATTGCCCTTTTACCATGGGAAGTGGTATTATATATTACCAGAGAGTATTGTAAGGGTGGTATAGTAGTGTTTGAACCAGTTAAAACACATGGTAATCTGTCCGAGGAAATCGTGAAACAAGTTGTCCAGAGTATCAGTAACGGTGAACTTAAGCCAGGGGATAAACTGCCTGCTGAACGGGAAATGTGCAATGTATTTTCAGTAAGCAGAACAGTGGTCCGTGATGCCTTGAAGACTTTGGCAGGACTGGGCATGGTTACGATTCGCCATGGCCTGGGGGCTTATGTCAATGAGGTGGATGAACAAGTCGAAGATGTATCACGGTTAGCGGCACTGCTCCAGATAACCCAGGGTACTTTTGATGAGATTTTTCAGGTTCGAGTAATATTAGAAGGGTATGCGGCATTATGGTGTGCTCAGAATGCTGATGACAAGGATATCGCAGAGCTTGGAAAAATCGTCAAGAGGGGAAAAGAGCTGGGCTCTGCAAGTGGCGGTAAACTTGCTTTGCTTGACGCGGAATTCCATCTTAAGATTGCTGAGGCATCGGGTAATAAAGTCCTTAAGCGTCTGATGATCAACATCCTGGATTTGACGGGAGAAATCAGAGACAGCAGCTTTAAGATTCCCGGACGTCAATATTTATCCGTGCTGGAGCATGAAGCGATTTATGAGGCGATCAAACAGCGTGATCCGGATTTGGCGTTTCAGGAAATGATCAAGCATATTGAAGCTGTGAAAGAAGATATTCGCTCCAGTGCCCAAGTGAAAGAGGATATTGGGAAATAATACAAGGGCGGGATGATGGCTAAGGAGGAGGTTGCGGGAATGAGTCAGATGTTCTCTGGTCAGGTAGTAAATGATTTTTGTCAAAGACTTTTAGAAGCAAGTGGCGTGCCGGCAACTGATGCCGAAATTGTTTCATCCATATTGGTGGATACGAGTCTGGAGGGTATTGATACCCATGGAATTAGCCGCTTACCGGTTTATCTGAAGTGTCTGTTAAAGGGGCGCATCAACCCAAAGCCCAAGATCCAGGAAACCATCGATGCTGCCGTGGCCTGTGTGGACGGTGATAACGGACTCGGTCAATTAGTTGCCTATCGAGCTATGAATAGTGCTATCGACCTGGCAAAAATCTATGGTATAGGTTTTGTGACGGTGAAGAACAGCAATCATTTTGGAGCGGCTTCTACCTACTGCAAATTAGCTGCCGCGCAACAAATGATCGGGCAAGCCTATACCAACTCACCCAGCGGTATTCCGCCTTGGGGAGGGAGGGCTCCCTATTTTGGCACCAATCCAATCTCATATGGATTTCCTCATGCCGAGTATCCGGTTGTCGTTGATATGTCTTCATCTACGGTGGCTCGCGGCAATATTATTTTAGCGGCTAAAAATGGTGAGGAGATTCCGGAGGGCTGGGCGATCGACAAAGACGGGAAAGCGACGACAAATGCCAAAGCCGCACTGGAGGGTGCGGTTTTGCCCATCGGCGGAGCGAAAGGCTATACCTTGGCTTTGGCAGCCGAGGTGATGGCGGGCATTATCAGCGGTTCTGCTTACGGCTCCCATGTGGGCTGGATTTATGATGAAGGCAGAGAACCCGTGAATATCGGTCATAGCTTTTTGGCCATAGATATTGCCAAACTGATGCCGGTTGAAGAATTCAGCCAAAGGATGGGTGATATGATCCGGGAAGTTAAGGAAATACCGAAGGCTGAAGGGATTACGGAAATTCGGATTCCGGGTGAAAGGCGGCAGGCCAACGCCGATCAACGCAAACAAGACGGAATACCGGTTGCTGAGGGGCTGTTGCAGGAGCTTAATCTGCTGGCTGAAAAATTGGCAATCCCTATACTCTCATTTTGCCCTCATGGGTAGTAATTATATGAGAGAAATTCTCGGCGAGGGAGGGATTGGGAAGAGATACGTAGAATACTGGCTTATTGAAACATTGCAAAAGGGGATGACCACACAGTATGCGGACGTATCGGATTGAAATTCGTTTAATTCAACTTTCGGTGTTTTTAAGTGTGCTTGTAGTGATTGCCGGCTTTTTTGGATTATGGGACAATAAAGACCAGGGGCAGGCTGCCGCTCCTCCCGGGCAGGAAGAACCGGCACCCGTTTTGGAGAATACAAAGATCGTGACCATAGGAGATTCCTTTACCTTTGGTTACCCTGGCAATACGGAAAATTCCTGGCCGGCGGTTTTGGGGCAGACCTCCCAGATTGAAGTGGTGAACAAAGGGCTGAAAAGTCAGACTGCCCAGGACCTTTACTCCCGTTTTGAGGCGGATGTGCTCGCTGAAAAGCCGGGCCGGGTGATCATTTTTGTGGGGAACGGCGATGCCATTAAAGAGGTACCGCTTGAGACCTTCCAACAGCATATAAAGGCTATGGTGGAAAAGGCTGAGAGCAATCATATTATTCCGATTCTCGCCTTGCCCTTACCTTATACAGGGGTTCAAAACACCATTAAGGAATTCAGAGAATGGGAATCAAGCTATGCTAAAGAAAAGAATATCCTCGTTTTAGATTTTGCGACCGTGCTCATGGATACCGACAATGTATACTTGGAGGGGTTATTATCCAAGGAGGCCAATTACCCGTCCAAAGAAGGCTATAAGGTTATGGGGGAATATGCCTCACGAGTACTCGATTAGGTGAATCAAGGGAACAGGTGAAATGGTCCGGCAAAGAAAAGCTTCCGTCAGTCTGGAACTAAGGGAAGCTTTTTTAGTGGAGAAAGCTTATTCCGGCAAAGAAGAGATATCCCAGGACTCCTCCTAAGAGGGCGTAGCGGGGATGGCGTTCACGGGAAAGGGGCCAGAGCTCCGCAAAAACCAGGAAGGCCATAGCACCTCCGGCCAGCGCCAGAAAAAAGGAGAGGGAATTTTGCACACTGTCGATAGCCAATAAACCGATCAGGGCTCCCAAAGGGGTAAAAAAGGCAATCCCAAAATTCAAAAGGAGTATTTTCCAGCTTTTTATTTCAGCCATTTTTAGAGGAGCTGTGGTAGCCATGCCCTCCGGCAGATTATGTAAGGTAATGGCCATAGCGATAAGAAACCCTAAATCCCCTGTGGCCTCTTGCCCAAGGGCGATGGCCATGCCCTCAGGGAGATCATGAAGGGCGATTCCTGCAGCCACTAAGAGCCCGATGCGTTTCAGCCGTTGGCGCCGCGGGAGGGGCAGGGAAGGGGGAGAGGCATTAAGCTTTTGATCAGCCAGTTTCATAAAGGCTAAACCGATGATAAAGCCAAGGATGACCTGGCTTAGGGGGCCGATCTGCCAGGCTGTAGGGAGCAGGTCCAGGGAAACGACAGCAAGCATCACACCTCCGGCCCCGGCAAGCAGCATCGCCAATACCTGCTCTTTAGGGCGGCCGAACATTAACACCAAGAGGCTGCCCAGGGTTGTGGCAAGCCCGGCAATGGTACTGACCCAGAGGATAGGGAGCCAATCCTGCATGAGCTATTCCTCCTCAAAAAGTAAGAACCTAAGTCTACTTTATGAAAAAAAGGATTAAACTATGTCTAAACCCATACTCACCTTGGACATAATGAAATTAGAAGGATTTGTGGCAAGGAGAGAGAGGGTTCTGGGCGTGCAAGAGTTTAAACATGCTGATTATGTTAAAAGGATAGAGATAATACTTATTATTTTTCTGGCGGTGCTTTTTCAGGTGGAGGTTTTTCATGCTTCTTTTGCCTATGCACGCTCTGTCGAGCAAGCAAAGGATCTGCTGGAGGTTGCGCAGATGGCGGAGAGTGGAGAAGACCTTATTCGTTTTCATGTCATAGCCAATTCGGATGCCGAGGAAGATCAGGCTCTTAAGCGGGCTGTACGGGATGCCATTCTTGAGGAGATATCCCCACAGCTGGCCCAATCCCAGTCCTTGGAACAGTCCCGCCGGATCTTGACAGAATTGCGTCCGGTTATGGAGGAAATCAGCCGGAAAGTTATTGAGACTTGGAGCAAAGATTATCCGGTTAAAACCGAATATGGCAAATTTATCTTTCCGACGAAGTCTTATGGTTCTTTGATTCTCCCGGCAGGGGAGTATGAGGCAGTACGAGTTGTCATCGGTGAAGGAAAAGGCTCCAATTGGTGGTGTGTGCTTTTCCCACCTCTATGCTTTGTGGATATTGGCCATTCGACAGCCCAGCCTGTGGATGGGAAACCTGGGATACCCTATGAGAAGCCTAAGGTAAGATTTTGGATCGTGGAGAAACTTGTTCAACTGTTCAAGTTATAAGTGCTGAAAGAGGGCTAACTTACGCTTATCTGCGTAGTTAGCCCTCTTTCTGGCAGGAAAGAATCAGAAGGACAGATCCGATAATTTGCTAAAGACCGAGAATTTCTTTGAGTTTGCGGGATTGGGTACGGCTGACAGGGACTTCGCTGCGCTCATGGTCATCCACTACGATGGAATAGGTGCCGTTGAAATAGGGGATGAGCTCGCGCATGCGTTTAATATTGACCAGGTAACAGCGGTGGGTGCGGAAAAAGAGATTCGGATTCAGGCGGGCTTCTAATTCTCTCAGGGTAAAGCGGGTGAGGTAAGATTCTTTTTGAGTTTTGGCAAAGACATTGTCTTTATCCGTATAGATATAAACAATTTCTTCAGGGCGGAGAAGAATGGTTTTGCCCCGTTGCTCTACCGGGATGACTTCCAGAGGGCGGATGGTGTTATTCTCCGGAGGTTGTTTGGGGAGGGGGGTGTCGGTGGCGGGTTCGTCAGGTTCGGATAAAGAGGGTGAGGCAGCCGGGTTGCCGGCTCCATGTTGAATGAAAAGTTTTTTGATGGCTTGATCAAGGCGTTTGGGGTTAATGGGCTTTAATAGATAGTCCAGGGCGTTTACACAGAAGGCATCTACGGCAAATTCTTCATGGGCTGTGATAAAGATGATGGCTGGGGAACTCTCTTTCTCTTTGAGTTGTCGAGCAAGGTCGATTCCTTTAAGTCCAGGCATATCAATATCCAGAAAAACTACCGAATACTCCAGGTTATTGATCAGTTCTAAGGCCTCGATGGCGTTGGCAGCTTCTCCGATAACCTGAAGATCCGTATAGTCTTGGAGTAAATAGCGGAGCTCTTTGCGGGCGGGGGATTCATCGTCGACAAGTAATGCACGTAACTTCAAGAGTCCCACTCCTTTCTGCGGTGGACTGAAAAACTGATTCTTTTTTCATACTATTCTGATAATATTCTAAGATTCCTTCTTTTCAATGTGAAAAAATTAAAATGAGGATTTCCTGGAGGACCTGTACTATTTCTCCGGACAAAGCATAGCATTAAATAGAAGAAGCCGATATCCGGTGCGACAGAGATCCATGAAGTTGGATAGGAGGAAAAAGCATGAAAAAATACTTATTTTACTTAGGAGTGCTTTTAATAGCGACCTTTCTTGTAGGGTGTGGAACACTGCAAACTCTGGTGAAAGAAGACAGTGAACCTTCTTCTTTTGCAGATTGGATAGGCAGTGCCAATGAAGAAGTGAATGTCCCGGCCACCAGCAATCTTGGGGATGGTAAAATGATCGGCCTTTATTTTCCTGATTCAACGGGCAAGCAGCTTATCAAAGAGGAACGGAATATCCCGAAAACCTTAAGTCTGGCCCGCGAGACGGTAACTCAATGGCTAATGGGGCCTGCAGTTCAGGGGGAGGCCCAGGCGGCAGTGGATCCCGCCACAACCCTGCTGGATATTGCAATAAAAGATGAAGTGGCTATTGTTGATCTGAGTCGGGAATTCACTCAAATGCATGGCAACGTCAACCAGGAAGTTGCAGTGTATGGCCTAGTGAATACTCTCACTCAATTTCCCACCGTTCGGGAGGTCACCTTTAGGGTAGAAGGCAAACCTTTGACCCAATTGGGCAGCCTTGATGTGACCCGATTATCCTATCGGGAAGGGTTGGTCAAAGGCGGAGGAACCCTCTCGGGAGGCGGCAACAGCATAGTATCTCCTGCACTCCCCTCCAATACGAATACCAATACCAATACAATGGACTCTCCCAGTGGGCTCAATATTTTCTCTTCTCAGCTATCGGCCAGCTAGTGACTTGTGAATGTTTCAATACGTGAAACCTTGTTTCATTGTAAGGATAAAAAGAAAAAGCTCATCATTAAGTTTGAAAAATATTATAATATAAATTCTCCATTTTGGATAGAGCTAAGTGAAAATATTTTAATCATCCAGGCTTTCATTGGCCTGGATGATTCTATGTAGGCCATTGATTTTTTAAGTTGGTAAAAGTGCAAAATTTCATAAAAAAGATTTTTAAGCATGTTTTTTTTCTCCAATTTATGCTAGAATAGAAAAAATAAAAAGATTGAAAATTATAAAAATTTTCTACTTAGAGGGGGTAGAGGAATGGAAGTTAATGAGGAGTTAAGTAGAGAACTTGAGGAGGCCATACGCCGTTCGAATACCGTCATCTATCGCAGGGGGCAAGCCCTGCTGGCGGAGATGGGCATTTCAAATCCTCAATTCAATACGTTGCTGGCTCTTTATGAGTTTGGGCCATTGACCATGGGAGATTTGGGGAAGCATTTGTTTACTGCCTGCAGTACCGCCACGGATTTGGCCGATCGTTTGGAACGGGATGGCTTGGTAGAAAGGATTCGTGATTCTAAGGATCGCCGCATTGTCAGGATGCATTTGCTTACTAAAGGGAAAAAGATGGCTGAAGTGATTATGAACGAGCGCTATCGTTTCCTGGAAGAAGTCTTAGCGGGCTATACAGCTGATGAGCACCGGCTCATCCTCGAAAGCCTTAAACACTTGATTGACCGGGTGGAGAGAACGGATAAGACCTATCCCGTAGAGCTGGAAGCCATTCGAAATATAAAGAAAAAGTTAATTTTAAGTCCCTCATAAAGGTTTTTTATGACGAGGTGTCGAATACTCCGACTCATGTAGCTTTGGATGAAACCAACCCATTCACTTAAAAGCATCATGGGACATACGGAGGAAATCAGCATGACGAGCTGGGACATCATCAAGTATATTGAATGGATTGAGAAGAAGGATCCTTTAACCTGCAGCCATTGCAGTAAATCTGCTGAGTATGCAATATTTCTTGGTAAAAACATCGCTCTGGCCGCCGATGAATTAGCAGTATTAAGTATTGCTGCCCCCCTTCATGATTTAGGTAAGATTAAAGTTCCCGATGAAATTCTTGGGAAGCCGGCTTCCTTAACCCAGGAGGAATTTAAGGTGATCCAATGCCATCCTCTTTGGGGTGCTGAGATGATCTTAGATAATGCCGGAAGGAATCTTGACTGGCTGCGTGTGGCTGAAATTATCCTCAATCATCATGAACGGTTTGATGGCTGCGGATATCCGGCGGGCATAAGCGGCAGGCAGATCCCTTTTCTGGCTCAAATTGTTTCCATCGCCGATGCTTATGATGCTATGACATCGGATCGTCCTTATCGCAGTGCCATGTCGGAGGAACAGGCCAAAAGGATTTTGCAGCATGAGGGCGGCAAGCAATTCCATCCCGACTTAGTCGAAGAATTCGTCAAGTTAATTGCATAAATGAAGTGAAAGCGAGGAGCTATTCCTCGTTTTTTGTTTGGCTAAAGTTTTCTTGATTCTGTGGTTTTTTGGATGAAAAGAGAGTAGCATATATATGGAAGTTAAGTTGATAATTGAAGCGGGACCAAGGGGAGGAATTAAATTGGCTCAGCATGTGATTGGGATGTTTGATTCGGGAGTAGGCGGTTTGACGGTCATGAAGGAGATAGTGACCCAGCTTCCGGATGTTCAGATCATTTACTTTGGAGATACGGCTCGTGTACCTTATGGAAATCGGAGCAGGGAAGAACTGATTCATTTCGGAGAAGAAATTATCTCGTTTTTAATTGAGCAGGGAGCAGAGGCTATTGTGGTGGCCTGCAATACCAGTTCGGCCAATGCGGTGCCGGTGTTGAGGGAACAATTCAATTTACCTTTGATTGGAACGATTGAACCAGGGGCGAAGGCGGCGATTCAAGCAACGGCGACAGGGAACATCGGGCTGATTGCCACAGAAGCCACGGTGCGCAGCAAAGCCTATTCCTCCGCGGTGAGGCGGATATTAAGCAAGCGACAGGGCGGGCATGCCATTGAATTGGTGAAGGCCCAGGCTTGCCCTCTTTTCGTCCCCTTGGTGGAAGCGGGGCTTTTCCATTCACCGGAGGCCAGAGGGATCGCCCGTACTTATCTGGCCCCTATTCAGGAGGCACAGGTTGATGCGTTGATTCTCGGTTGTACCCATTACCCTTTCCTGGCACCCGTTATCCAGGAAATCCTCGGGGAAGAAATAATTTTAGTGGATCCGGCTCAGGCTATGACGGAGGAGTTGAAGGAAGTTCTTAAACAGTTGGAGTGTAACCGGGAAAGTGGACGAGAGACCCATAAGGCCCCCGGCCATCACCGTTTTTTTGTCAGCGGGGACCCGGTACTGTTTGAGCGGGTAGGGAATACTTTACTTCCTGGTCAGATTCACGATGTAAACCAGGTGAACTGGAATCGATAGACCGATGAGCTATCCGGAGGAGGGATGGTAAGTGGAACGGAAAACCTTGGTGCTGGGGGTTATTGGAGCGGATGTTCATGCTGTGGGGAATCGCATCCTGGATTATGCGTTCACTCAGGCAGGTTTTAAGGTGATCAATATAGGGGTTCTGGCATCCCAGGAAGAGTTTATCCGGGCGGCTATTGAGACGGCTGCCTCGGTGATTATGGTGTCCTCCCTTTATGGACACGGAGAGCTGGATTGTCGGGGACTCCGGGAAAAGTGCCAGGAGTCAGGGATCGGAGATATTCTGCTCTATGTGGGAGGGAATCTCGTCGTAGGGAAGCAGGAATTCAGTGAGGTTGAAAAGCGCTTTTTAGCGATGGGGTTCAATCGGGTATATCCCCCCGGAACCATGCCTGAGGTGGCCATTGAAGATCTGCGCAAGGATTTGGAGCTATAGGGGGGATGAAGGGTGCAGGAAATCCTTCTCATCGATTTTGGCAGCACCTACACCAAAGTAACCATCGTGGACCTGGAGCGGGAAGAGATTATCGGGACGGCGGCCGCTGGGACAACCATTGCAAGCAATATTATGGAAGGACTTAGCCATGCCTTGGCTCAGATTCCCGAACCCCCGGGGGGCTGGAATTTTGTCCGGAAGCTGGCCTGCAGCAGTGCTGCAGGGGGATTGAGGATGATGGCCAGCGGACTTGTCAAGGAATTGACTGCTGAAGCCGCCCGCCGGGCGGCCCTGGGAGCAGGCGCCCGGGTGTTGGAAGTTTTCAGCTATGAATTGACTTCTGATGATATTGAAAGAATAGCCCAGGCTCAACCGGATATTCTTCTCTTAGCGGGAGGCACGGATGGCGGCAATAAAGAGATTCTCTTAAAGAACGCGGAAAAGATCCTGGAGCTGCCCTTCTCGCTGCCTGTGGTGGTGGCGGGAAATAAGGTTGTTTCTTCCCGGGCGGCGGAGATAGTGCGTTGTAAACACGATCCGGTCGTGGTGGCGGGAAATGTCATGCCGGAGCTTAATGTGCTGGAAGTGGAGTCGGCACGGGGTGCTATCCGGGGAATTTTTCTGGAGCAGATTGTCCAGGCCAAGGGGCTGGATAAGGCGGAGATCTTTATTGAACGGGTGATGATGCCCACTCCGGCGGCTGTCCTTTCTGCTGCAGAGCTATTGTCTCAGGGCTATGGTGATGAAAAAGGCTTGGGTGAGCTTTTAATTATTGACGTGGGAGGGGCCACGACGGATATTCATTCCATTGCCGTCGGGGATCCCAGCAAGCCGGGAGTGATGCTGAAGGGGCTGCCGGAGCCCTATGCCAAGCGCACGGTGGAAGGAGATCTGGGGATGCGCTATAGCGCGGAAGCTCTGGTCGCTGCCTCAGGAAAACGCTTGCATCAGCTTTTGGGCTGGCGGGACGAGGAGATAGAGGAGCAGTTGGGCCTTTTTCAGGCCGATCCCTGGCGGGTTCCCCAGAATGAACGGGAAGCCACTTTTGATACGGCTATGGGCAGGATGGCTGTAGAGCTCTCTATGAAGCGCCATGTAGGAACCCTTGAGGTAGTCTATACTCCTTTTGGTGTCACCTATGCCCAGCAAGGCAAGGACTTAACTCAATTACCGGTGGTAGTGGGAACCGGCGGAGTCCTTTTGCATCATTCAGAACCCTTGGCAGTTTTGCGCGGCGCCCTTTTCAATGCCGCAGAACCTACTTTTCTTAAGCCTCAAAACCCGGATTTCTATTTGGATCAAGACTATATTTTGGCCTCCATGGGACTGTTGCGGGAGGTTAATCCCCTTGTTGCCCTGCGTTTGCTGAAGAAATACTGTGTAAAGATCTAAGGAGGTCAGATCAGTGGATCTAACGAATCGGATGATGGAGCCGGAAGAGTTCGCTCGCCAGCGTCAAGAGGTGCTGAACCAATGGGCCACTGGGAGGGACGTGGATTTCGAGGAAGCAGTGGCTTATCATAAAAACCTGCCCAGAAGCAAGAACTTTGGCTATAAGCTGGCAGAGGGTAAAGCCGGGGGAATCACCTTTGCTCAGCCCCGGGCCGGAGTCGCTCTTCTCAATGAGCATTTGGAGCTCCTGCGCTTTTTAGAGGAGGAAGGAGAGGCGGATTTTCTCCCGACCACCATCGATTCCTATACCCGGCAAAACCGTTATGCGGAGGCTCAGACCGGAATTGATGAGAGCCGCCTGGTGGGACGTTCCATGCTCAATGGTTTCCCGGCAGTTAATCATGGGGTATCTGCCTGCCGCCAGTTGATTGAACATCTCAAGGTGCCGGTTCAGGTTCGGCATGGCACTCCGGATGCCCGGCTTTTGGCTGAGATCACTTTGGCGGGAGGGTTCACCGCTTATGAAGGGGGAGGTATCTCCTACAATATTCCTTATGCTAAAGAAGTTTCGCTCGAGAAATCGATTAAATATTGGCAGTATGTCGATCGCTTGGTCGGCATGTATGAAGAAAAAGGTGTCAGCATTAATCGGGAGCCTTTTGGTCCTTTGACCGGCACTCTTGTGCCCCCTTCTGTATCCCATGCAGTAGCAGTGATCGAAGGTATCTTAGCGGTTGCCCAGGGAGTGCGGAGTCTGACCTTGGGCTACGGCCAGTGCGGCAATCTCCTGCAGGATGTGGCGGCAATCCGGACTTTGCCCTTATTGGCTGCTGAATATCTCAACAAGCTGGGCTATACTGATTTTGATATTACTACGGTCTTTCATCAGTGGATGGGCGGTTTCCCTCAGGATGAGGCCAAGGCTTACGGTGTCATCTCCTGGGGAGCCGCAGCTGCGGCCTTAGGAAAAGCCACGAAGGTTATTGTCAAATCGCCTCATGAAGCCTTGGGCATCCCCACCAAGGAGGCTAATGCAGCGGGGATCCGCACGACGAAGCAGATTCTGAACATGCTGAAGGACCAGAGCTTGCCGATGACTGAGGAGTTGGCCTTAGAGGAAAAGATGATCGGGGAAGAGACCCGGGCGATCCTGGATCGAACCCTTGATTTAGGAGAAGGGGATATGGCTGTGGGAGCAGTCCGTGCCTTCCAGGCGGGGGTTATCGATGTGCCTTTTGCCCCCAGCCGTTATAATGGGGGGAGGATTCTGCCGGCACGGGATTCCCAGGGAGCTGTGCGGGTGCTGGATTTTGGGAATCTGCCTTTCTCTGAGGAGATCAAGGAATTCCACCGGGAGCGGATTGCCCGGCGGGGAAGGGATGAAGGCAGGGAGCCCTCCTTCCAGATGGTTATCGATGATATCTATGCCATTGGCAAAGGGATGCTGGTGGGGAGGCCACGCAGCTAATCAGACAGAGGAGGTCTTATCTGTGAAGATTGTTGATATGATCGCTTCACCGGGCTTAACAGGGTTTTACTTTGATGATCAGCAGGCGATCAAAGCAGGGGCGGGTCAGGATGGGTTTGCCTATACGGGGGCTCCCATGACCTCTGGGTTTGGTGCTGTTCGTCAACGTGGGGAGTCGATTTCGGTGATGCTCATCCTGGAGGATGGGCAGGTGGCCTTTGGGGATTGTGCAGCGGTTCAGTACTCAGGGGCTGGGGGGCGTGATCCTCTTTTTTTGGCTCATGATTTTATCCCGATGATTATGGAAGAGCTCCGTCCCAAGCTTGTGGGGCAGGAACTGGATTCTTTCCGGAAGCTGGCAGACAGTATCGAGCATTCCCGGCGGCCCACTGGGGAATCCTATCATACAGCCATTCGCTATGGGGTGAGCCAGGCGATTCTGGATGGGGTGGCAAAAGCCAAAAAGCTGACCATGACGGAAGTGATCCTCGGGGAGTATCAGCTGCCTTTGGTGCTGGAGCCGGTGCCCATATTCACACAGACCGGGGATGAGCGGTATGCCAATGTGGATAAGGCCATACTCAAACGGGCCGGAGTGCTGCCCCATGCTCTCATCAACAATGTGGAGACTAAGCTGGGCAAGCATGGCGAACTGCTGCTGGAGTATGTGAATTGGCTGAGGGATCGGGTGATTCGCCTGGGGGATGGAGCTTACCGACCTATTCTGCATATTGATGTCTATGGGACCATCGGGATGGCTTTTGCAGATGATGTGGAGCGCATGGTGGAGTACTTCGGGGATCTGGAAAAAGCGGCGGAACCCTTTCCTTTGCGCATTGAAGGCCCGATGGATGCGGGAAACAAAGCAGAACAGCTGAAGCGGCTTAAGGGGTTGCGTGAAGCCCTTAAAGAGGCGGGTGTAAAGGTTGAGGTGGTTGCTGATGAATGGTGCAATACCTATGAGGATATTGTGGAATTCGTAGATGCCCAAGCGGCGGATATGGTTCAGATTAAAACTCCGGATCTGGGTGGGATTCAGAATACCATCGAAGCAGTGCTTTACGCCAGGAAGTTTGGGGTAGGTGCTTATGTGGGCGGTTCCTGCAATGAGACGGATGCCGGCGGCCGGACTGCCGTCCATGTAGCGTTGGCGACCCGTCCTGACCAAATGCTGGCCAAGCCGGGAATGGGTGTGGATGAAGGGTATATGATTGTGCATAATGAGATGAATCGGACGTTGGAGCTTTTGCGCTATAAAACCGGGTTGAAATCATCAGGCTGTAAATCTTAAGGTTATAAATCTTAGGGTTATACAAAGTCCTTGGTATTTCTTCCGGATAGTTATAAGATAATAACATAGGGCATGATGACAGAAGTTATGTGGAGAGGCTTGGAAGCGAATGAGCAAAATTGGGTTGACTACGACGGTACCGGTCGAAGTGATTTATGCAGCCGGAGATACACCGGTGGATTTGAATAATATTTTTATCTCGGATACCAGGGAAGCGATGCTGAGGATTGAGGAGGCGGAGCTGGCCGGGTACCCGCGGAATGTGTGCGGCTGGATTAAGGGCTTGTATGCGACGGCTCTTAAGAGTCCGGAAATTAAGAAAATCGTGGCGGTAACCCAGGGGGATTGCAGCAACACCCATGCCTTGATGGAGACTTGGGAGGAAGAGGGAATCGAAATTGTTCCTTTTGCCTTTCCTTATGATCGGGATGGAGATATGCTCAGACTCCAATTGGAGAAGCTGATCACGGCTCTGGGGACCACCTGGGATCAGGTGCGGGAGCAAAAGGTCCGTTTGGATCAGATTCGTCAGCTGGCCTGGGAGATCGATTGCTTGACTTGGGAAGAGAATAAGGTCAGAGGCTTTGAAAATCATCTCTACCTGGTTTCCTGTTCAGATTTCAATGGAGATCCGGAGGGATTTGCCCGGGATCTGGAAGGCTTCATTGCCGAGGCCAAAGAACGGGAGCCTCTTAACCTTAAATTTAAAGGTCGTAAAAAAAGAGAACTCCGGCTTGGGTTCATGGGAGTGCCGCCGATTATGCCGGATCTTTATAATTTCCTGGAGGAGCATGGGGCACGGGTGGTCTTTAATGAAGTGCAAAGGCAATTCAGCATGCCTTTTGCCACCGAGGATATCGTGGAGCAATATCAGCTTTATACTTATCCGTATAATGTCTTTGGACGGATTGAGGATGTGGCGCGGGAGGCAGAACGGCGGCAACTGGATGGACTGATCCATTATACTCAGAGCTTCTGCTATCGCCAGATTGAAGACTTGATTGTCCGCAGACGCCTGGATTATCCGATTCTCAATCTTGAAGGTGAGAATCCTACGGGTTTGGATGCCCGGAGCAAAATGAGGCTGGAATCCTTTTTACAGATGCTCCGCGATTGATTCTTCTTTGATGGTAAAAACTGTTATATAATTTAGGAGTAAGTGAATGGCAATAGTATGTGGAATAGATCTGGGAAGCCGGAGTGTTAAGATTGCGGTGATGGAAAGTTCATCAGAAGGGCTGCCGCCGCAGCTTAAGCGCTTGGAACGGCTGGATACCATTGGCTTTTATCGGGAATATGGCCGCAAGGTTCAGGGGAAGCTGGTCGTTGATTTTAAAGCCTTGGGCCTTCCTGAGGTGGATTGTTTGGTTTCAACAGGTTACGGGCGCAATACCCTGGAGGTGGCCGGCGGAGAGACCATACCGGAATTGAAGGCTCATGTCAGAGGGGCGATCTTTCAGACAGGGCTGAAGGATTTTACTTTGGTGGATCTGGGCGGCCAGGATAGTAAGATCATCGCTGTAAAAAACGGCCGGATGGTGGATTTTCAGACGAATGATAAATGTGCGGCATCCTCAGGGAGATATCTCGAGAACATGGCCAATGTCCTGGGCATGACTCTTGAGGAGCTGGGCGATCATGCCGCCGATCCGGTGGAATTGAATTCTACCTGTGCAGTCTTCGGAGAAAGTGAATTAATCGGCAAGATTGTGGAGGGAGAGCCTATGCCCCGCCTGGCGGCGGGAGTTAATGCGACCATCGTTAAACGTATCCTCCCACTTCTTCGTTCCTATACCAGTGATATCATCGTGTTTACCGGAGGAGTGGCTCATAATAAAGCCGTCCGGGAGCTTTTGCGGGAGGGGACTGCTAAGGAAGTCGTCGTTCCTCGGGAGCCCCAGTTCAATGGAGCGATTGGATGTGCGATCTATGGGTTTGAGGAGCTCGGGGAAGAAGAGGATTAGAGGGGTAAGAGAAGTAAGGGGAGTAAGAGGAGTTGTGAAAGGAGGTTGCTCAAGAAGTGCCAAAGGTTATCCATGTGGATCAGATTGTTGAGGCAGTGGAAGAGCTTTGTATCGGAGCCAATTATGATCTTGGCGACGATATGATGCTGAAGTTCAGGGAGGCTTTGCAAACTGAAGAATCTCCCTTGGGCTGTGAAGTATTTGAGAGGTTAATCGAAAACGCCACCATTGCTCATGAGGAGCAGGTTCCCATGTGCCAGGATACGGGCATGACGGTGATCTTTGTGGAGTTGGGGCAGGAGGTTATGGTCACCGGCGGAGCTTTAAAGGATGCTTTGAATGAGGGCGTTCGGCGCGGGTATGAAAAGGGATACCTGCGCAAATCGATGGTGAAGGATCCCTTTGACCGGGTGAATACCGGGGACAACACACCGGCGATTATTCATTATGACATCGTGCCCGGAGATCAATTGAAGATTACCGTTGCCCCCAAAGGAGCAGGCAGTGAGAACATGGGTGCTCTGAAAATGTGTAAGCCTTCGGAAGGTTTGGAGGGGGCTGTACAATTTGTGGTGGATACGGTGGAGAAGGCCGGAGGAAATCCCTGCCCTCCCATTATCGTAGGCGTAGGTGTAGGTGGAAGCATGGAGAAAGCCACTTATCTGGCGAAAAAGTCCCTCCTGCGTAAAGTGGGGGAACCCAATGCAGAAAAACGTCTGGCGGATATCGAGCAAGAGATACTGAAAAGGGTGAACAAGCTGGGAATCGGCCCTCAAGGGTTTGGGGGTACGAATACTGCTCTTGGAGTTCATTTGGAAGTTTACCCCACCCATATTGCCTCCCTGCCCGTTGCGGTAAATATCCAATGTCATGCAGCCCGCCATCAAGAAGTTGTCTTAAAGGGCAGACAAGAAGGGGAGGAATGAAAATGAGTGAAACACTTCATTTGGAACTTCCCCTGACCCAGGACAAAGTGGCTGATCTCAAAGCGGGGGATAGTCTGCTGCTTAGCGGCGTGATCTATACCGGCCGTGACGCCGCCCATAAAAAGATGGTGGAGGCCTTATTCCGGGGGGAAGAGCTTCCCTTTGATGTACGCAATCAGGTGATCTATTTTGTGGGTCCCACCCCGCCTAAACCGGGACAGGTTATCGGCTCAGCGGGTCCCACCACCAGTGGCCGGATGGATGCTTATTCTCCGATGTTGATTGAACGGGGACTGACCGGCATGATTGGCAAAGGATTGCGCTCTGAGGAAGTGATTGGTGCCATGAAGAAGCATGGCGCGGTTTATTTCGGAGCCATCGGGGGTTCCGGAGCGCTGTTGGCGAAGCGGATTGTTTCGGCAGAAGTTATCGCTTATCCGGAACTGGGACCGGAAGCCATCCGCAGGTTGGAGGTCAAGGATTTCCCGGTGATGGTGGTCATTGATAAGCATGGCAATAACCTTTATGAGTCAGGAAAGGCCCAGTATCGGCAAGTGTAAGTTTATTTTAAGCAGAAGGCCCCGGGAACAAATCCCGGGGCCTTCTGCTTAATTGTATTCTCTGCCGGAGTCCTTCGCGGCATAGGGATCAAGGTTAACAACCCGGATGGCCGGTTTCATTCCTGCCCTGTTCCCTACCGTGAGGTTCCTCGTCCGTGAAAGATGGGACCTGTTCCTTTGATTCAGGCTTTTTGCACCACAAGACATGGCGGTGTTCCGCGTAGTTGCGGTCAATATAGCCTGTAAACATTCCGGGGAGAAGGGCGCGGTTCTCCTTAAATATAAAGGCTGCCAGATGACCAATTATACCGAGGATCAGCAATACGGTGCCGATATTATGCAGCATAGTGGTCCAAAAAAGAAGAGAATAAGGCAGATCCACACCAGAGAGGTTTTTATACATTTTGATTAAGCCGGTAATGATGAGCAGGAGCACATTAAAGCCAATATAGAAATAGGCCAATCTTTGTTCTGCCAGGTATTTTCCGCAAGGGGGTTCCTGGCATTTCGTGATCATGGCTTTAATGATCAAATAGGATTCTTTAAAGTCACCGCGGCGGGGAAAGATATCAAATTCTTTGCGAATAAAGGCATTAATGATGTGGAAAAAGACGACAAAAATCAAGAGAACAGCCGCCAGGTAGTGAAGGTTGATGGTAATGAAGTAGTCCCCCAGCCATTCAGCACCGGGAAGCTTCGTGACATTATAGCGGTTATAGAGAGGCATTTGGCCAAAGCCTGTCAGAATCAGCAGGAAGATGGCAAGAGCAGTTGTCCAGTGGACAAAGCGATTAATCAAATTCTGCCTTAAGAGCTTTTCTCTTTTTGACTTAGGGGTTGTCGTGGCCATGTTCTTCCTCCTCTCCCGGGTTGACAGGGTTTGCGGATAAGCCATTGGCTTGATCCCCTTTCAAGGTGCGATAGGCAGTGATACCGGCTGCGGCGGCTCCGGCAAAGGGTGCCAGGAGTGCGCTGTAGAATAGCCCCTTTTCGCTTTCGAGATAATTATCCACTTTAACGGGCATACCTGGCCGGCCGGGAGAATTGTCTTCCTTTTGTTTTTTATCAGCCTTTATAGCCTGGTCAATTTTTTCGAAGGGAACGCTGGAAATGTAGAGGGTGGAGGTTCCTCCATTCTCCAGATCGCCATATACATAGCCGCCCATATCCTGGGCTTTCTTGCGGGCCAGAGCTTGAATCTCCTCACGGGGGCCAATGGTCAGGGCTTCCCGGGGACAGGCCTGGATACAGGCCGGCTTCTTGCCTACGGCTAAAAGGTCGCTGCAGAGATCACATTTATACATGACCCCGCCTCCCGCTAAATCGGGAGCAATCTGAAGATATAGCCCCACCCCCGCCTGGCGCTGGGGAATACCCCAGGGGCAGACGTCACGGCATTTTGCCCCGCCGAAACATACTCCATCATCGATGGAAACGGCCCCGGTGCTCTCCTTGGAGATAGCGCTGAAAGGGCAAAGCTTCAGGCAGGTTGGGTTATCGCAGTGCATACAACGCCTGGGCACATGGATCTCGTGTTGGAGGCCGTTATGATCGACTTTGACTTTATCGACGAAAGTCCAGTTGTAGGGAGTGAGACGAGTGGTAAGCTCTCTTTTGTCAGACCAATCCTCCACCTTTTTTTGAGGCCAATAATACTTAAGCGGTTTTTGCGGTTCCGGAAATCGGCTTTGATTGTGTTGGCGACAGGCGGCTACGCAAAGTGGGGTCGGGCTGTTTGGGCAGCCGTCACACCGGGTTAAATCGATTAATGTGCCAAGCTTTTCCCCGCGCTGCTCAGCGGCTTTAACCGGCTCGCTTAGTCCGGTTGCTGTCAATGCTCCCAGCAGGCCGGCTGCGGTAGCCCGCTTGAGAAAAGTACGGCGGGAGAAATTATTGTTCATACGGATACCCCCTATAGGTATAATAAGCGTTAGTTACTTTTTATCATATTTCAGGCGATATTACAAGAATAAAATTTAAAAACTACCTGTCGTAAAAAAGTCATAAATCCAGATGATCTGCCATAAATATACATCAGTTGTGGAAATATTTGTTCCTTAACAGGTGAAAAGGCATTATTAAAAAGAGGTGTTCAATATGTGGTGCCCAAAGATTTTTGATCATGTGGATGGTGCTGAACAAAAGTTCATCAGTGAAAAGATGCGAAGAATGGAAGAACTGCATACAGTGGGACAGCTGGCAGCTGGCTTAAGTCATGAGATTCGTAACCCTATCAGTGTGGTTAAAGGTTTTTTGCAAATGTTAAAAGGGAAAAATGATCTGTCACTCTATAGGGAATACTTTGATCTGATGATTTCCGAAATAGACCGGGTAGAGTCCATGATCAATGAGTTTCTGGCCTTTGGCCGGTTGAGCGGAGGCGAGCCGGTCCTATGCAACCTGAATGAAATCATCCGTGCCCTTCTGCCCTTGCTGCAGGCTTTTGCCAGTGAACTGGATAAACAAGTTTTAATAGAGTTGACAGAGATCCCTGATCTTGAACTCAATGATAAGGAAATTCGGCAAATAATTATGAACTTGGCCGGCAATGGCTTGGAAGCTATGACTGCGGGAGGCAAACTTACGATTCGTACCTTTTGCGCAGATCAACAAGTTGTTTTGGCTGTCCAGGACCAGGGCGAAGGAATACCGCCCCATATTCTAAAGAAGCTGGGTACTCCTTTTTTAACGACGAAGGAGAAGGGAACAGGGCTTGGTCTATCGGTATGCTTCGAGATAGTGGCTAAACATCAGGGGAGTATTGAGGCTCAAACAGGTGAAAATGGCACCATAGTCTATGTGAAGTTTCCCCGCGAATTTTAAAGAATTCGGCCAAATTCTCTCATTTGTTCACGGAAACTGTTCACGAAAACTTCACACTTTCTTAAGAAGAAGTTAAGAAATATTTGCTATACTTTGGTTATTGAACTCTGGGCAAATCAGGCTTGAGAGTGACCGGAATGAGAGGAGATGGCTGGTTTGAATGTCTGCCCAATGTGTAATTCGCGAGAGATTGGTAAAATAAATCGGGGAAGATTTTTTTGCGGTGAATGTTGTCATGAATGGACTGTTGAGACTGAAGGACATATAACGGTATATAGAATCACCAGCGACGGGACTATAGTACGCTTGCGCAAGGGGAATAACTCGGCTAATCTGTCAACAGCAGCAAGCTGATTAAAGGTTCTTTTTTCTTTAGAATAGCATTACTGTTATTGATAAATTCTAATAACAATCTTTTGGGAAAAAATCCTGTAGACTACATATTCTGCAGGATTTTTGCTTAATGAACAGAATGTTATATACGTGCAGCAGTGAATTGCTCGCACTTAAGAAGTAAGTGTACATAAATGTTATAAAATAAAAGGAAATTTAGAGTGAAGAGGGGAAACCTGCATGATTAACCTCCATCAATTCGACCTGAATGAGTCTATAAAGCTTTTAAAATTAGAGCAGGACCAATTGCTGTTGCTGAAAGAATTCAAGCCTATTATGGAGCGGGATGTCGATCAAATCGTTGATCAGTTCTATGCTCATATCACGAAGATTTCCCAGCTGAATGGGATAATCAAGGAGTTCTCTTCTGTGGAGCGGCTCAGAGGTTTGCAGAGAAACTATCTGCTCTCGATTTTTCCCGATATCATCGACGAAGGGTATATTATGAGCCGGATCAGGATTGGTGATGTACATAAGCGTATTAATCTGCCGCCCTTTGTTTATTTAAGCTCTTATCAAACCTTCTTTGACTTGATTTTGCCAAGAATTTTTGCTCATTATCGGAAGAAGCCGGATCAGGCTTTGCGGTTAAGCCTTGCCGTTCTGCGGATCTTCAGCTTTGATCAGCAAGTGGTGATGGCCAGCTATATCCAGTCTTACATAGCGGATATTGATAAGAAGGAGGAGCTGGAAAAAGCCTACGATGAGATTGACGTTTTGCAGCGTCGCGTCAGTGAAGCCAGCCAGGCCCTGGCAGCGACTTCGGAACAGACCGCTGCTTCGGCGGCTCAGATGCATGAGGCGACTGAGCTCATTTCGCAAAATGCCGGTGATGCGGCAGATTTTTCTCGTAAAGTGGATAACTTGGCTCAGGAAGGGGCTCAGCAGATTCAACAGATTTCCGAGCGTATTTTAGGGCTGGCAGGGATGTCGGAAAAAATGCAGGAAAAGATGTCGGAGCTTGATCGCAGTTCGGCTCGGATTGCCAATATTACGGATGTCATTAAAGAAATCGCTTCCCAGACCAACCTCTTGGCGCTTAATGCAGCCATCGAAGCCGCTCGGGCCGGAGAGTCCGGCAGAGGTTTTGGGGTGGTGGCGGAGGAAGTGAAGAAACTCGCCAATAATTCTGAGCAATCGGTTAAGGAAATCAGCACTATGATTGCAGTAACCCGGCAAAATACCACGGCTGTGAGCAGGGTGATTGAAGATACGACCAAGGCGATGCATGAGGCGGCATCTGAAGCCCAGGAAGTAGTCGCTCGTTTTGGGGACATTATGAGCGCTATTCAATCCAGTATTCAGCAGGTTCGTGAGATCGCTACCCAGATCGACGCTCTGACCATGACGGCCGGCCAGATTGGGGCTGCTTCCGAAGATGTGGCCAATTCAGCAACATCCCTGGCCCAGATGGGATTAAGGGAGTAAGTGATCATGAGGCTAAACTTAAACAATGATGAAACATGAAAGCGCTTGGTTTGAGAAAGAGGGATAGTGTGCGATCAGAGGCATCTTATATTCGCAGGATGTGGAATTTTTCTAAAGCATTGGATCTTGCCTTGATTGACGAGGAGATTAAGAAAGGATTACATGTCCCTTTTGGTTTAAGGCATGGGGAAAGGGTCGGTTATATTTCTCTAAAGATGGGGATTGTTTTGGGGTTGCCCCACAAAGAGCTGATTCAGCTTCTCATTGCGGGTTTACTGCATGATATTGGTGCTGTGGGAGGGTTTCATAAATTTCATGGTACTCCTTTTTGGATGAAGGAACACACCCTTTTGGGGGCGGAGATTGTCCATCGTTTTCCGGATGGAGAGGTGTTGTCCGAGATTGTCCGCCATCATCATGAGGCTCCTCATCCGAACTATGGTGTGTTGAGGATTGAACCGGCTCAGGTCAGTATTATGGCCAGGATTATTTCTCTTGCGGATAGGGTGGATGTAAACTTAAGCCGTAAAGTGTTGAGCCGTGCAGAACGCGAGAAGTTAATCCAGTGGATCAAAGACCATGAAGGAAAACAGTTTTATCCGGAAGTTATTCCTGCCTTTATCGAAGTGGCGGCTACGGAGGCCTTTTGGCTTGATCTGGAACATCAAGATCTGATGAAGATCTCCCTGGCTCTTCTTTTTGACGAAGAGGATGTTCAACCAGTACCTAAAGTGTGCGATCAAGAGACCCGTGTCTTAGCTTCTACCTTTGCAGATTTGATTGACCAAAAGAGTTCGTTCACAGCCCGCCATTCCCGCTCGGTGGCCGACACGGCCCAAAAACTGGCGGAGGATCTTGGCTGGGCAAAGCAGGACACCAGAGAAATCTGGGTGGCAGGTATGGTTCATGATTTGGGAAAACTGGCCATACCGAAAAAAATACTGGATAAGCCGGGGCCTTTGGATTCTGATGAGATTGAGATGATCAGGACCCATACCTATCATACCTATCATCTTTTGGCGGGGGCCGGCTTCCCTCAGCGTGTGACGCAATGGGCTGCCTACCATCATGAACGTTTGGACGGGAAGGGTTATCCTTTTGGCATTGGTGCCGATGGATTGGACACGGGTGCCCGCCTGATGGCTATAGCGGATATGTTTGCAGCTTTAACTGAGGATCGGCCTTATCGGAAGGCACTCAGCCCAGGTGAAGCCCTGGCTATTATTCAGCGTGGGGCTGGGACCGCACTGGATCCGGTTCTCGTAGAGCATGCACGCAAAATATTGACTTAAAATCAGTGGGGGCAAGGAAAGGCAAACGTTGTCCTGTTTTTATGGGCAAGAAAGGCTCTGATTATGAATTGTTATTTTAATAAATCCGGGTTATGATACCCATTGAGAAGAACGCTCCTGTATGTATTCTTACATTAAACTACTGGTGCTAAAGAAGGTGTCAATGTGTTTTATTCTTTTGAGTTAGAGCAATATCTCGGTGAGCTGTTGCCCAGCCGGGATGATTTGTTTCTGGAGATGGAAGAGCAGGCGCTCAGAGAGACGATTCCGGTGGTAACTCCCCCTGTGGGAAATTATTTGTCCTGGCTGGTTAAGGTTAGTGGTGCATCCCGGATTCTTGAAGTGGGAACGGCCATCGGCTATTCTACTTTGTGGCTGGCTAAGGGCTTGGCAGGGCGGGCAGGAAAGATTGTCACTCTGGATCTGAATGTGGAGCGGGCCACTCGGGCGATCGAGTATTTTAAGCGCGGAGGGGTGGCGGAAAAGATTCAGGTGGTTATGGGAGATGCACGAAAAATTTTGCCGGATTTTCCCCGGGGTGAATTTGATTTTATTTTTGTGGACGCGGCCAAAGGGGAATATCTCGAATATTTAGAGCTGGTAACTCCCCTGCTGGGTGATGGGGGGATTATGGTCGTGGATAATGTCCTGTTTCGCGGCTGGGTGGTACCCGGCTCCGAGTATGAACCGAAATATGAGCGTATGGTCAGCCATTTGCGGGAATTTCTAAAGCTGCTGACCGGGAACCCGGAGCTGCAAACCAGCATTCTTCCTTTAGGTGATGGTCTTGCCGTGAGTATCCGCAAATGTCCTTAACCCAAAAACTTTGCTTTTCAAATGCCCGTTTCCTGTCTACAATAGAAGGGTAGACACTGGTCTTGAGGGGTGGTGGCAAAGATTTCTAAACTTTTTGTCCATGACCATTTAATGCAGGCAGTATATTTTGCTCCACGGGGGAAAAAGCGGCTGCTTTTTTTGGGAATGAACCTTCAGCAGAGGTATCTTAGCCCTGACGATCATTTGATTGGTTTTCTCGGTGATGCGGGGGCGGGAAAGTCTGTGCTCATTCGCGGTATGTTTCCTGGTTTGGAATTGACCAATGATGATCAGGGAATCAACATACGGCCCCTCCCCTTGATGGACGATGCGGATCGCGGCCATTTTCGCGCTCATACTTACCATTTGGACGTGCGCTTTGAATCAGCTTTTACGCAACCCTGGAAAATAGCCGAGGCCATCAAAGCCGCTCTCAGCAAGGGGCGCCGGGTGGTTGTGGAACATTTTGATTTAATCTATCCTTTTTTAGGTATTAATGCAGAGATGCTTGTTGGGGTGGGAGAAGAGGTGATTGTGACCCGTCCCACGGTTTTTGGTCCGGAGCCCGAAAGCATAGCAGACATTGTCTTTGAATCGATCAAATATCGGCGCATGGCCCACAGCGCTGAAGATATTACTTCAATGATTCTTGAGGAAATGGGTTTGGAGCGCCCTGAGGTTCATAGTGATATTAAGCATGGATTTGTTTTGGAGTTTCCCGAAAAACCGGACATCGATTTGGATATTGTGGAACAACGGGTGTTGGAGCTGATTGACGCGGATTGGCCCATTAGTTTTTCCGATGATGAGCACATACGGCTGGGGGAGATGCTCTACCCTTGTACAGGCCCGCGGATCCATATTAAGAGAACATCGGAGATTAAGGGATTTCACTTGCTTAAAGAATTCCGCTTTGATCCGGTGGAACGTCTGTATACTATAGCCGGAATCGTCGGGGAGGCAGAAGGCCCTAACCGTTCTCTCCTGACTTTATGAATTGAATCAGCGAATTTCTGATAAAATAGACTAGGATTTACCATGGGTTTGCCATAATAGCTTAAAGCCATGGTGCCGGATAACGAATGAAAAGAGGATAATTATAATGAAGCGTTTTGATGGCCGTGAGGCCTTTGAACTAAGACCGGTTAAGCTGACCCGGGGATTTACCCATATTCCTGAGGGCTCTGTGCTTATCGAGGTTGGTCAGACAAGGGTGATTTGTACTGCTACTGTGGAAGAGAAGGTACCACTCTTTAAAAAAGGCACAGGTTCTGGCTGGGTTACAGCAGAGTATTCCATGCTTCCCCGAGCGACTCAGACTCGAAATCCCCGTGAGTCCAGCAAGGGTAAACTGACGGGCCGGACTATGGAGATCCAGCGTTTAATCGGGAGGGCTTTGCGTTCGGTGGTGGACCTTAAAAAACTCGGTGAAAGAACCATCTGGCTGGATTGTGATGTGATTCAGGCTGATGGGGGGACCCGGACCGCTTCCATTACCGGAGCCTATGTGGCTTTAGTGGATGCGGTCAATCACCTGTTGGCCAAGGGGCTGATCAAAGAAAACCCCATTCTCGACTCCCTGGCTGCAGTTTCGGTAGGAAAAGTTGATGATGTGGCCCTCCTGGATCTTGCCTATGAAGAAGATTCTAAAGCGGAAGTGGATATGAATGTGGTAATGACCGGGCAGGGGAAATTTGTGGAGATTCAAGGAACGGCTGAGGATATTCCTTTTGGCCGGGAGGAATTGAATCAGTTTTTGGAGTTGGCTGAGAAGGGTATCCAAGAACTTATGGGCATGCAAAAGGCTGCTGCGCAAGTGCGGACCGGCCCTTTGTCTCAAAATTGAAAGCGGGTTGTTTTATGAAGGTTTTGCTGGCGACACAAAATAGGGGGAAAGTCAAGGAGCTTCAGGATCTTCTTTTGGTCGAAGATATTGAGGTGCTTTCTTTAGGAGATCTGGGTGAGTGGGAAGATGTTGAGGAAACGGGGGCGACCTTTGCGGAGAATGCGGCCATGAAGGCAAGAATTGCGGCCCAGCGTACAGGACTGGTATCCCTTGCCGATGATTCCGGTTTGGAAGTGGATGCTCTCCAAGGGGCACCGGGAGTCTATTCGGCCCGTTATGCCGGAGAGCCAAAGGATGATGACAAAAATAATGATAAGCTTCTTCAAGAGCTGGAAGGAGTGCCGGAAGAACAAAGGACGGGGCGTTTCCGCTGTGCCTTGGTGATTGCCTGCCCCACTGGAGAAGAGTATTTGACAGAAGGAACGGTGGAAGGGCGCATTCTTAATGAGCGTCGTGGTAAAGAAGGGTTCGGCTATGATCCGCTCTTTTATTTGCCGGATTTTGGCCGAACCATGGCTCAGCTGAATCTAAGTCAAAAGAATAAAATCAGTCACCGGGCTCAGGCATTCCGCCAGGCTGTTCCCATACTTAAAGAGCTTGCCCAGCGGGATGAAGACGCTTAATAGTTTAAAAACTTTAAAAAACGCTTGACTCTGGTGAACGAATCGGATAGAATAATCATTGTCACGAAAACGGGGTATAGCGCAGTTTGGTAGCGCGCCTGCCTTGGGAGCAGGAGGCCGGGGGTTCAAATCCCTCTGCCCCGACCATTTTTATTGTGTCCGAAGTTCCCAGGTCAAGCGGAGAGTATCCCATTGTTGGGCGCCTGTAGCTCAGTTGGATAGAGCATCTGCCTTCTAAGCAGGTTGTCGGGAGTTCGAATCTCTCCAGGCGCACCATTTAAATTTAACATGGTGGTTGTGGCGAAGTGGTTAACGCACCGGATTGTGGCTCCGGCACTCGGGGGTTCAAGTCCCCTCATCCACCCCATATGAAGACAAAGCCGTGCATCGCACGGCTTTTTAGTGCGAAATAAGGATGAGGGGACTTGAACGGGCGGAGAAAGAAAAGCCGACCTTGAGGAGGGTTTTCCCGCCCCGGCGTGATAGCGAGTGAATGCGAGCGGAGCAAGTCCCCTCATCCACCCCATTACGTCGAAATCGCGTCAAGAGATTACTCTTGACGCTTTTCTATTTAAGTCTTTGTATGAAAATTATACATTTAGGCAAATTCATGACTTGACTTCAGTTTTTAAAAAAGTCATACTAGGCAATAGGTAGTAATTCGAAACAGAGTTTCGGTTGATGAAACTTTAGCAGCCGATTGGAGGATTTTGCAGTGGCAGAAAAATATGTACAAACCTTAGAACGTTCGTTGGATATACTCGAAGTTCTGGCCCACACTGAGGAGCCTTTGGGGGTTACCGAAATCGGTAACCGAATCAGTCTTCATAAAAGTACGGTGCACCGGATTTTGCAGACCCTGTGTTACCGGGGATATGTGGAAAAAGAAAAAAACAGTGAGCGCTATAAACTGGGAATTAAAATAGTGGAACTGGGAATTCGTTTCTTTAATGATCTGGAGATTCGCATAGTGGCTGGACCTATCCTGGAGGATTTAGCGAAGGCACTGGATGAAGTGGTTCACTTAGTCCTTCATGATGATGGTGAAGTAGTCTATATTGACAAAAGGGAAAGTTCCCATGTGGTAAGTATGCGCTCCAAAGTTGGGCGTAGGGCCCCTATGCATTGCACTGCCGTAGGGAAAGCTCTCCTTTCGACAATGCCTGAGGAAGAAGTCATGAGAATTCTGGAGACCAAGGGAATGCCTGGCTTTACACCCAATACCCTGATAGAGCCGGCGAAGCTTTTGGAAAATCTGGATGAAATCCGCAATACCCAGATTTCGGTTGAGTTTGAGGAAAATGAAATTGGGATTATTTGTCTGGGCACACCTGTCTATGATTTTTCCGGACGGGCTATTGGAGCTATCAGTGTCTCCGGTCCGGCAGCGAGGATAAGAGAAAAAGGTATCGAGCATATAGGACAGGAACTGAAGCGCAGCGGGGAAATTATTTCTGCTAAGTTAGGATATAGCTATTTTAAACGATAGAATGTTAAAATGTTTAGAAAATTTTATTCTTGACGTTTAAGGCCAGAGATGATAATATAGCCACAAGAAATATTGAAACTCCGTTTTAAAGAGCGGAACGAGTTCAATATTTCTTACCCACCATCATTTTTCTATACCCATTTTCTTTTTTTTAAAGATTTTGTGAAACGTGGTTTCATAATGCGGGACAGAAACAGAGGAGAATAAAAAAGAGGAGAGTGACGGAATGAGCGCCATGAGATTACCTTTAACAAACTACAACCCAGTAAAACTATGTCAAGGATGTTCCCAACACGACGAGACTAAGGTAGCGGCACAGATTCTGTCCTACCAACTTGCTTATCACTTGCTGAAGCGTTATTCGGGAACTTGGCAGGTTAAGAAAGATGAGATTCTCCTTCAATTAGAAGGTGCGGCTCACCCCATGCATTTTGAGTTGAATACAGGTGTCTTAAGATATAAAACCATCCGGACATCCATTGTTTCAAGATACAGCGTGGAACGTGGTCTCAATGAATTGGCGGAAGAAATCAGCAAGGATTTTGCTTTACCGGACAGCCGTGGTGAATTTCAAGATCCACTATTGGGCCTTTTCGTTAAATTGATTGAGATCTATCACGCTCGCTGTGGCCTGAGAATTGTCCAATGCGAAAAAGGACAGAGCCTTGCTGGTTGGGAGTTAGCTTTAGGCGATGAAACTCTCCGTGGCTGGATTAGTTCCGATGGGGTAATGGAGAATCGTTTTGGAGAACGGTATAATCTCCAAGACTGGTTTGCTCTGCGCCCTGAAAAGATGGCTGCCTATGTCTTTGGATTCTATCGTTTCTGTCAAAATTACCCATCACCGATTAGACATATGAATTAATTAATGATGTTAGATGTCAAAAACGAGATCAGGATAGGCCTGTCTCGTTTTTTTGTTTTGTAAAGATCCCTAAAAATTAATAAACATTTTCACAATGGGTTGAAAGAAAATACGGATGAGTTATAATAGTCTCAGTAACTTGAATTGTTACGCAATTTTAACTATTTGATTCGGTGGTCTGACCATCTAACAGTGAAGGGGGAAATTAAAAGTGGGGGTTTTAGCAGAAGTCTATGAAATGCTAAACACGTGTAACAGATGTGGTTTCTGTCATACTGCTTGTAAAACATACAAAGTGGATGGCGCTGAAACCATGGTTTCACGGGGAAGGGTCCAACTAATCAAAGCAGTCGCGGATGGTGTCATTGAGGCTGATGCAGATTATGAGGATTCCATCAACAGTTGCTTGCTTTGCGGAGAATGCGCAGTTGCTTGCCCAAGTGGTGTTAGTGCCAAGGAATTGGTCATGGCGGCCCGACGGGATCTGAAACTTAAACATGGCGTTAAACCTTTCGTTAAATCTTATGCACTTAAGACCTTAGCAAACCCGAATAAGCTGGAACGAGCCTTTAAACTCTTTGGTGGTCTTGGTAAAAATGTCCTTAATAAAGTCGACGGCATGGATTATTTCCGCGGCGTGGATATTAAAGGCATGAATGTGGCTAAAGTCCCATTCTTAAACCAAGTTCCCGAAAGGATTCTCGTAGCTCAACCCAAGCATAAAGTTGCTTTTTATGTGGGTTGCTTCTTAAACTTTTCACTTGATGATACAGCTCACTCGGTAGTTAAAGTGTTAACTAAAAATGACTGTGAAGTCATTATTCCCAAAGAACAGGTCTGTTGCGGATTGCCTCAATACGCCTATGGAGATTTCGAGACCGCTAAAGTCAATGCCCGTAAGACCATTGATACCTTTATGGCCAAGGATGTGGAGGCCATTATTACCGCCTGCGGCTCCTGTGCAGCCATGCTCAAAGAAGATTATCTGAAACTCTTTGCCGATGATGCGGCTTATCTTCCCAGAGTAAAGAGCTTCTGTGCCAAAGTTAAAGAGTTCTCCGAGTATATGGCGGAAATCGGCGTTGATGAGAGCAAATTCCATAACTCTACTCCGGTCAAGGTAACTTATCATGATCCCTGTCATATGGTGCGGGGAATTAAAGTGACAGCACAGCCTCGTCAGATGTTAAAGAGCCTGCCGAGAGTAGAATATATTGAAATGTTTGAAGCCAACCGCTGCTGCGGAGCTTCCGGATTGGTTCAGGCATTCTACCATGAAATGTCCACCAAGGTTACCCGGGAGAAGGCCAAGAACATTCAAGACAGCGGAGCGGAAGTAGTGGCCACCAGCTGTCCTGCATGTATCATGAGATTGCAAGGCGGAGTCAGCATGGCCGGTCAAAAACAAAAAGTAATGCATGTGGCAGATTTGATGGCTAAAGCTTACGGGGACTAGAATCTTGAAGATGAGTCTGCTTCTAATGTAAATGAGTGGAAAGGCGGGTAGTCATGAGCAATACACTAAGTGAGTTAAAAGGGATTGTGGGCGATAATTACGTCTTGGACAATCCTGCTGATATGGCACAATATCTTAAGGGAGACGGTAAGCCGGTGGCTGTGGTCTTCCCCGGAGATGCCGAAGAAGTAGCCAAAGTTGTTAAATATGCCAATGGACAACAGCTTAAGATCTCAGTTGCCGGAGCGGTCGCTGATACAAAGGGCTTAGAGGGCGGAATTGCCCTGATCATGAATCGCATGAATAAAATCCTCGAGATCGATAAGAAAAACTTCGTCGTCACAGTAGAGCCTGGCATGCTTCATCAGGATTTTATCCAAAAGCTGGAGGCTGACGGATATTTGTTCCCGGTAGAGCCCTATGCGGTGGATACCAGTTCCGTGGGCGGCTGCTTTGCCATCGGGGATTCAGATTCCAAATCCTTTAACTACGGACCGACAAGAACCTTTATAATGGGCTTTGAAATGGTTACACCTACCGGTGACATGATGTTTATCGGCAATAAATGTATTAAAAATGTTTCCGGTTATGACTTCATTCACTTCGCGGTGGGCAGCCAAGGCACCTTTGGCATCTTTACTAAAATGTTAATTAAGCTTTTGCCCCAACCTGCTGCCAAGAGAGCTATCGTGGCCCGGTTTGATTGTCTGCAAAAAGCCAATGCCACTTTCAGCACCTTGCTTAAACGCCATATCCATCCCGATCGGATGAATCTCGTCAGCAAGGATCTGGCCCAGGAGATTCTTCCCGGAGAAGGACACCTGGTTCTCATCGATTTGGAGGGATTCAATAAATCCGGCACCAACTTAGCCAATGAAATCGTGGCAATTCTCACCCTGGGCGGCGGCACCGACGTCTCGATCGTCGAAGATAAAGAAGCTTATGAGAAGCTTATGAGTGGCTGGCTTAAGGTTCGTCAAGGGTTGAACAATGCTCCGGACCATGTCCTGGAATTTGCAGTGGGTCCCATGAAGATGTCTCAGGCTTTGGCACAATTAAAAGGAATACAAGGGGAGCTGAACAGCGGAGTCGTCATCGAAGGGCTCTTGGGAGTTGCCCGTGTGGTTCTGCCCAAAGATGCCGACAAAATGGCTGTGGCTGCCCAAGTCAACAAAATGGCCATGTCCTTAGGCGGCAATGTTACCGGCCTCCTTGGTCATAAACTGATGTGTGAGATGTTCAATGACGGGGAAATGTGGTCGGAAACCACCGGTCTCCTCAGTGAACTGCGCAGCAAATTCGACCCCAACGGGATTCTTAATCCAGGTGTAAGTCTGTTGGCTTAATAGAGAAGGAGGGCTGAAAATGTTATCGCAAACGATTGTTGATCGACTGAAAGAGATTGTCGGAGAGAAAAACGTGGTGACCAAACCAACAGAACTCTTCGCTTATGGTTATGATGGTACATTGCTCAGCGGCGATGCCATCGGCGCAGTGTTTCCGGAAACTACAGACCAAGTGGTTGAGCTGGTTAACTATATGAATGAGCAGGATATCAAGCTGGTCCCACGGGGTGCCGGTACCAATGTCAGCGGCGGTACGATTCCTTCGGAAAAATCCATCGTCATTAACTTTACCCGCATGACCAAAGTGCTGGAGATCGATACGGAGAACTTCGTCGCCGTGGTCGAACCCGGAGTCGTTAACTTTGACCTTCAGCAAGAACTGGAGAAGGTCGGATTTTACTATCCCCCCGATCCGTCTTCCTGGAAAGCCTCGACTCTCGGCGGAAATATCGGGGAGTGCTCCGGCGGACCCCGTTGCTTCAAATATGGGGTAACCCGTGATTCTATTCTGGGCTTGGAAGTGGTCCTGCCTAACGGAAAAGTGATTCGGACCGGCGGGCGGAACTTCAAAAGCGAGCCGGGATATGATTTGACCCGCATCATCGTCGGTTCTGAGGGGACCTTAGGCTTGGTCACCAAGGCTTACCTGCGGATCTTACCGAAGCCTGTCACCAAGAAAACCATGCTGGCCATTTATAATAAAGTCGAAGATGCTTCGCAAACGGTTGCCGATATCGTAGCCGCCGGAATTATCCCGACAACCTTGGAAATGATGGATAACCTGCTGATCAATACCACGGAAGATTATTGCCATGCCGGACTGCCCCGGGATGCGGGAGCTATTCTGATTATTGAGATTGACGGCTATCCGGAAGACATGGATGAGCAAATCGAAACCATCCGTGACGTGACGAAGAA